>CAYSUP010000058.1:0-5545 GCA_964434205.1 uncultured archaeon
GTCTGAGTGAGCGGAGCGAACGGAGACCGGTGGTTGTTGACACGCCGTTGATCGGCGTTCCTTGTTTTTATTCCCTTATGCTTTAATCTAATATGCCTCTCGTTGAGAAACTTGCGGAAATTTTCTCCCTGGACTATCTTGAAGACAAATCCTGGGACATGCTTGATGCGGTCCGTCTCGGCGACTTCTTCGAAAATCGCGGGATACCGCCATACACCTTTCCTGCTGCAATAGCACTAATTGCCGTGATTCTTCTGTTCCTCTTTTTCCCGAATATACTCTCATCACCATCCAGCAAGGCTTTTTGTGGTGATGGCAAGTGTTCGCTCAAAGAGACTCCCTTCTCCTGCCCGGCCGACTGCGGGAGCGCAAAAGAGGTAAAGGTTTTTATAAGCCCGCAAGCAGCCAGCGATCAGTATGCAGTAACCCTGTATGACGAATATGGCAACCCCATAGGCCGCGATTACCTAAGGCCCGGGGAGATTGGCGAATTTGGCAATGTTATCGCCACTTATGTAGTCGCAGACGTTTCTGATTCGGCAGGGGGCTCATGGGAAAGCGGTCGCATAGACATGACAGCTGTTCTTCCGATTGCAAATACGACCGCACTACCATTAAGGTTAAATGACACTCCGAGAAACGCAACCCCCCCTCTGCGCCCGCCGCCCGTAGCTGCACCGCCAATCAGCGGCCCAGGCGCCCTAGTGATCACTTTTCCGGACGATTTTGACGGCGGGGTTGCCAGTTATGCGCTTTTCTCTGCGGCCGAGGTATGCCTGGAAGGTTATCTAGTTGAAGGGCCGACGGCTGAAGACGCATACCTGGAATACATGTTTGACATTCTCGATAGCTTAAATGAAACCGGTGTGCCGCCGGCAGGGCTAAATACGTCTTGCGCAGAGATAAACGGCGATGGCTTTATCACTATTGAGGATTTGATGTGCCTCACAGGCATAGCAGATGAGACTTTTTCAAATACCGATGAATGCCTGGATTGCCCGCACTGGCAGCCAGAAGAGGTCTGCCGCGAAGGGATGGACAATGATTGCGACGGCCAGACAGACAAGGATACGTATAATGAAGTGACCGGCGAATTCTACAACCTGACCGGAAGCCTGGTTGACATATGCTCATGCAATGAGCTTACGCCCTGCAGGACGCTATGGAGCATAACCGGCATACCCAATATGACCGAGGAGAGGTTTGTGAAGCGGTGCGCATCCATAAACGGCCAGGATTATGAATGGCGCGGCTGGAGCGACTGGAATTGCACATCTGGCAGGAACGGCTGGACTCTTGTATGCGAAGGCAAACGCTTCAGGTGCACCCACAAGCGGGGCATATGGTTCTGGAATGGCACGGGCAATGGCACATACACTCTTGCGGAGACTATATCACTGATAGCAGAGCTTGTAAACGAGGCAAAATCCTCACCGTCGGCGTCGGATAACATAACGCTCACTCTTGGCGATTACATCACTGCCCAGGATGTTTTAGACCAGGTCTCCAATGTCACTTCACTGGAGTTTATTTGCACCGGCGGGTGCCCTGGCGTTGACGTTTCGCACTCAAGCATAACTGCAGAGGACGACGTTTCCTCAACATTCACTGCCACCTGCACAAGGCGCGGAGCCCCCGTGCATTATGAATGCGAGATAACCATAGGGCCGCGTTTACTCACCCCGATCAATTTCATTGAAGGTGTGACACTCAACCAGTTGATAGAGCAGTCTATAATTGGCGCTTCACCGCTCTCAGTCGCGGTGATACTGCTCGCGGGGACTGATATAAACTCATCCGACATCCTAACCTCCCTGCCCGATGTGGCTTCTTTGGATTTTGCCTGCGAAGGATCTTGTGTTGGTTTAAGTGTTACAAATTCGAGGATAACCGCTCTTCAGGAGGTGCCGGTTGTTTTCAGCTCTGTGTGCGAGGAACCAGGAGCGGGGGGATATGCCTGCGAATTGACTGTAGGGACTCTATATATGGGATAGCGCCATATCTGGATAGTGCCATATCATGTCGCATAGTTTCTTAACACTTGGTCTATTAACACTTGGTCTTCTTAACACTTGGTCTATTAACGCATAGTCTCATAACAAATATTACTGCAATTAATATTAATTCAAAACCCTTTTTATATGTTTTTGCCCAAACATCACGTTTTAACTGATAAAATGACTCGAAACATTGTCGTGGACAAGCTTGTTTCAGAATACATAGAGGACAGGAAGGTGGAGATAGTCGAGAGAAAAGGCATAGGCCACCCGGACTCGATGAGCGACGGGATGGCGGACGCAGTGAGCCGCGCGCTATGCAAGCAGTACCTCAAGGAATTCGGCACAGTCATGCATCACAATACCGACCAGACCGAGGTCGTTGCCGGGCAGTCAAGATCAAAGTTCGGCGGCGGAAAAGTTTTAAAGCCCATCCACGTCGTGCTTGTAGGCCGCGCTACTGATAATGTCGGCGGGAAGGAAGTCCCTGTCAATGAGATAGCCCTCAAGGCAGCCAAGGATTACATAAAAGAGACCATAGTCAACCTTGACCCGAACACGCAGATGGAATTCGACTGCAGGTACGGTGCAGGCTCTGCTGATTTGCAAACAGTCTTTAAGGAGAAGAAGGATATCCCCGGAGCAAACGACACGTCGTTTGGAATCGGTTTTGCCCCCTTCTCAGAAGTAGAACAATTGACGCTCCAGTCTGAGGAGTGGCTAAACGACCGCAACACAAAAAAGCTTTTGCCTGCGATTGGCGAAGACATAAAGGTCATGGGCCTAAGGGAAAAAGAGGACATAACACTTACAATATGCATTGCCGAGGTTGACAAGTATGTCTCAGGAGTCAAGGACTACCAGGAGACCATCGCAAAGGCCACAGAGCACCTATACAAGATTGCCAGGGGGATAACCGAGCGCGACGTCGAGATAGTCATAAACCACGGCGATGTGCCCGAGAAAAAAGAGGCGGGCCTATTCTTGACAGTCACAGGCACCTCTGCTGAGAACGGCGATGACGGTTCCGTTGGGAGAGGCAACCGTGTTTCAGGATTAATCACACCTGGAAGGCCAATGTCGATGGAGGCCGCATCAGGCAAGAACCCGATAAACCATGTCGGCAAGATCTACAATGTCCTATCGTTCAGGATGGCCGACAGGATCGTCAAAGAAGTCCCCGAAGTCAAACAGTGCGAGGTCCAGCTCTTGAGTCAGATAGGAAGCCCTATCGACAGCCCGAGGATGGCGTACATCAGCCTTCTTGCAAATGACAAAAACTTCGCCGGCGCACAGAAGCAGGCACAGAACATCGCCGATGACATGCTGGCCAAAATAAAAACGGTCACTGATGATGTCATACACGGTAAAGTGAGGACTTTCTAAGTCTTCACTGACTTCGTGTTTTTTCTTTCTTTTCTGCAATCCCCTGTTTTTCCGCTTTCCCGCTACTGGCTTTGCTCCTAAATGACGGCTAAAACGCCCATAAAGGAGCAAATGGGGCCAAAAAGGAGCAAAATTACTTTCGTGGCAGAAGCCACCTATCTACAAAATAGCAATCAGGGAGTGGGTGAACAGCTGGGCTTGGCTGTTTACGGTCTTGTCAAGATGTAGTGAGAAGTATTTACAATCTTTGATCTTCAAATCTGGGGGGCGGGACTCAGTTTAAAAACTTCAGCTACCGCTCTATGTTTTTGGAAATTCGTGCGTGAGCGGGAATGAACCGTAAGTTCAAATTCCAAACAAAATCAGCCAACATAACCAAAAGGTATTACCAATATTGAGGTCCACTCGTCTGGCGAACCGAGATTATGTGATACCGTCAACCCAGTAACCTTGTCCTCTATTTCAACCTTCATGCCGTTCTCCTCGGGAAGATTCTTGAAAATAAACTCATCGGAATCGGCACTCTGAGAAGAGATAATATTACCGCCTACATCCAAAATACGCACTTCTTTAGGATTTCCTGCGGGATCGTCCGTAACCCATATTGTCATTGTATAGTTACCTTCTTTCGGTTTCGATTCCACATCTGTAAGCGGATATAGGGTATCTATCATCAATTGTTTTGCCCAATTTACATCAGTGGCGCCCACTTTAACATACTTACAAGCAATGATTATTGTTGGAACTGCAAGGTTGCCAGTACCCTTTTGGTAGTTGACATCATAACGCCCAGCGAAATCAAGTAGGTCAATAGGGGCGGGCGTACTTGTATCTAAGTAAGGATAGCTTCTGAACACTATTGAATTTCCATACGCTTCAACTACCTCGTTTATAACAGTTTCTGCAGAACGGGACCAATCATCCATAGATCCGCTATACTTTCGCTCTCTACCAAAGAAGTAAACTATCGGCTTGTCATTCTCTAAGCATATGTCAGCATCGGTTTCATAAAACCCATAGTTTAAGTGCTTAAGCATCGAGTGTTTAGCTCCGTCATTTTCGCCTCTTGGGTATAAGGGACCTAAGGGGACTGGAGAAGTTGGACATGCATCACAGTCCTCTGAACACGAGGAACAATTCTCGTCTTCTTGGCAGATGGCATCCCCACAGTAGGGTCCTGACTCGTTTCTCCATTCTTTAACATGGACTCCAAGCCACATATAATCCTCGTTTACCCATCTGAATGATGCCCATTGGCAAATCTCATTTGAGACAGGTTCGACTCTTTGAATGTGTTCGGTCTCGCCACCTAAGGGAGTGCTGTAATAATCTTCAATATAGTATATTCTACAGCATAGTTCCGTTTGGCTTCTCCTACCAATAGTTTTATTTAACTCCCCGGGAGTCTCCAAACCTACGCCAAATGAGTAAGCTTGGAATACGCCCGGCATTGAAGGATGTATTGAGTCTATAAACTTGCCTTCAGTACCATAAGATACTGCGTATATGGGCGTACCATCAATTGAGAGGTTGCAACCATAGACATAATCGGAACCAAATCCCTGTCGTTCTATGGAATCTGTAGCTGAATCTATGCTTTTGAGGTCAAAATATATGTTAATATTTTCTGTCGTTACCCAGAGGTCTTCAACAACGATATCACCATCTTTTAGTAAAAGATTATGAGGGCTTTGAGGAGGGGCCCCAACATTAGGTTCGGAACCATTTGTCCCGTTATTTAAAAGGTTAAAAGGTTGGATGCCATTAGCGGGTTGGTTCTGAAGAATCAAAAATATTAAGCTTACAATCACTATTAATGCGATTACAAGTACCATCAAATAGATTATTGTCCGTTCCATTCCCAGTAGATTAAGCTCTTATTCCTTAAAAATCATAGGTTGCCTATAACTTTGGGGGGGGGTGCTCATAAATTCAGGCTTGATGCATAGCTCATACATCTCATGTATCAACACCACGATGTTGTGCGCTATCAGCTTGCACAACAGTTCGTTCTTCTGGGCAACCCAGTTCTTGTTTTTCAGCTTGTCGCCAAACTTTGCCTTGACCATCTGGAACACAGTTTCCACGTTAGAACGATTATGGTAGTGATCCATGAAATCATCATTATAGTATTGGAATAAGTAGTACATCTGCTTCCAAAT
>CAYSUP010000059.1:0-5515 GCA_964434205.1 uncultured archaeon
TTCGATGACGACAAGCGGATTGAGAAATACACCTATGACGAGATGCGCAAGCTGTCAAACAAGTTCGCCAACATGCTGAAGAAGTACGGCATCAAGAAGGGCGACAGAGTCTTCATCTTCATGCCGCGAAGCCCGGAGATGTATGTCGCGATACTCGGGATACTGAAAATCGGCGCAATACCCGGCCCGTTGTTCGAGGCGTTCATGGGGGATGCCGTCAAAGACCGCATGCAGGACTCTGACGCTGTTGGCCTTGTGACCACACCCGAGCTGCGCGAGCGCGTCCCTGTCAACGAGCTGCCTGCGCTTTTGGACATATTCTACGTGCTTTCTGACAAGAACGCCGAAGAGGAATACAGGCATGAGAAGGACCACGGAATTGCGAAGGCAATAAAGCTGATAAACTACCACTCCGAGATGAAGAATATGAGCGACAAGCTCGACCGCATCGAGTGGCTAGGGCTTGAGGACCCGCTGATTTTGCACTACACATCTGGCTCCACAGGAAAGCCGAAGGGCGCACTCCACGTGCAGAACGCGATGATAGGGCATTACCAGACAGGCAATTGGGTGCTGGACCTTAAGGACGACGACGTCTATTGGTGCACTGCAGACCCGGGGTGGGTCACGGGAACATCATACGGGATATTCGCGCCGTTCCTCAACGGTGTGACGAATGTGCTGAAAGGCGGGCGGTTCAGCGTCGACTCATGGTACAAGTGCATACAAGACCACAAGGTGACTGTCTGGTACAGCGCACCGACGGCGTTTCGCCTGCTAATGTCACAGGGAGCAGGCAAGGAGAAGCAATACGATTTATCAACACTCCGCCACATCTGTTCAGTCGGCGAGCCGTTGAACCCTGAAGTGATATGGTGGGGACTTGACGCATACAGATTACCTATCCACGACACATGGTGGATGACGGAGACCGGGCACATGTTAATCTGCAACTACCCGACGATGCCGATAAAGCCCGGTTCCATGGGCAAGCCGATACCCGGGACAGAGGCGGCGATTGTCGATGACGCCGGCAAGGTTCTGCCTCCGCTCTCGATGGGCAACCTTGTCATTAAGAAGGGTTGGCCGGGCATGATGCGCCAGATATGGGGCAACAAGGAGAAGTACGACACCTACTTCAAGCTCGAGCCATGGTACATGTCGGGAGACAGCGCATATATGGACAAAGAGGGATACTTCTTCTTTGAAGGCCGCATAGACGACGTCATCAAGACAAGCGGCGAGCGGGTCGGCCCGTTCGAGGTGGAGTCCGCACTTATCGAACACCCTGCAGTCGCTGAAGCAGGTGTCATCGGAAAACCAGACCCCATAAGGGGCGCGATTATCAAGGCCTTCGTTGTGCTGCGGCCCGGCTTCACGCCGAGCGACGCTTTGAAGGAAGAGATAATGAACCACGTCAAGACGCATCTTGCCGCGCACGCAAAGCCAAAGGAGATAGAATTCATGGACAAGCTCCCGAAGACAAGAAGCGGTAAGATAATGAGGCGCGTACTCAAGGCCAAGGAACTCGGCCTGCCGGTGGGCGACCTTTCAACGATGGAGGATTAGACTCTCATCCCTTATCCTCTTACCTTTTTTTATTTGATTGGCTTAGCTAAAGCTAACTTACTTAGTCAAAGCTAACTTACTTAGCTAAAGCTAACTTACTTAGCCAAAGCTAACTTACTTAGTCAAAGCTAATTAGCAAAGCTAACTTACTTAGTCAAAGCTAATTTACTTAGTCAAAGCTAATTAGCAAAGCTAACTTACTTAGTCAAAGCTAACCTAATTAAAAAATAGAAAAAGTGCTTTAAGACCTTGCAGTCTTAAAGCGGCAGTACTTTCCTCTTGTATATCTCGTTCAGTACCTGTCCTGCAGCTGCATATATCGCAGACAGCCCGCAGACGATGCCCTCAAGGCCTGCGATCATCTTTATTGTCGCATTCCCTGTAGCATCCCCTATGGCCAGGAGGAAGAACAGCACTGTAAGGGTCAAGAAGACTACTTGCAACGACTTGTTCAGCTTAAGCGTTCCCACAAACATGAAGGCAGTGAAAAGCCCCCACATCGCAAGGTATGCTGCCATGCCAGCCGCAGGGACTTTCTCAGCCAGGCCCAAAGTGGGCAGAACAAGAATCGCCACCAGCGACAGCCAGAAGAAGCCATAGGAAATAAAGGCGGTAGTGCCAAAAGTGTTGCCGTTCTTGTATTCCATGACTCCTGCGATGACCTGCGCAAGGCCCCCGTAGAAGATGCCCATCGCCATGACCATGCCGATGGAATCCCCGCCGAGGATGCTTCCGTTTATGAGGTTAAGCAAAACAGTTGTGATCCCAAAACCCAAAAGCCCTAGGGGCGCTGGGTTTGCTTTTGCTTCAGCCATGGCCTAGTTTTGGCTTTTGTGTATAAAAACATTTTAAACAACCTCCTATTAATAGTATATGCTAGAATCCATCCTCTCGCCCAAGACTGCAGAAAGAAACCCCTGGGATATGATAGTCTTGGGTTTTGCAGTCTCGAGCATTGCAATATGGCTCGGGTATTACCTGACCGCAGTCATACCCGCCGACCCGTCGATGATCGCCCTTGCGATAACCGTGATGGTGTTAGCGCCGCTCCTGCAGCGCGTGCTTGTGATAGAGGAGGACAGGGAAGAGCGCGCAAGCCACAGATCGCCGATAGGTTTTATAACCCGCCATCTGGACGTTATCTTTGTCTATTCCTTTTTGTTTGTCGGCCTTTTGGCGTCGTTCTCCTTTTGGTACGTGATGCTACCCTATGACTCAGGCTCAATGCCTTCGGCAATAGGCACATTCAATCTGCAAGACGCTGCGATACACGGGGTACAAAGTAAGACCGGTTCGGCAATATCCGCGAGTCTTGCGATTTCCAACAGTTCAGAGGGTTTTTTTGGGGCAACCGGCGCAGTCTGCGCGGCCGACCAGCCTGACTTGCAGGAGATAAAGAGATCATGCATACCGACAAACAAACGGGTGACCGAGGACGATTCCCTCCAGATCTGGAGAGGCAGGTTTGGCAAGATATTTGACAACAACTGGCCGGTCATGCTCATATGCTTGGTCGCTTCGTTCCTTTTTGGCGCCGGCGGCATCTGGCTCATAACCTGGAACGCATCGGTTTGGGGCGTCTTTATAGGGACTGCCATAAGGACAAATCTTGCTGCAATGGACTCCTTCTCCGCATACTGCGCAGGTTTTCCGATGTATTCCCTCTCCCTCTCCCTTTGGATGATACCTGAAGGCCTTTCTTATTTCATCGCTGCGATCTCAGGCGGCATAGTCTCGGTTGCAGTTTCGCGGCACCATTTCAAGAGCGAGAAATTCTGGCTCACACTCTTTGACGCCAGCATCCTCCTCCTTCTGGCTTTCTTTTTTGTAATCCTCGGCGCATATATAGAGCACTTCTTCATGAAGGTGCCATGCCCGAATGTATAGGAAAAATGCCAAATAAAAAAATACTCATCGTTGACAACGGCGGCCAATACGTCCACCGCATTTGGAGGAGCCTGCGCGAGATAGGTGTAGAGTCGGAAATAATAAAACCAGCTGACGTTAATGCGAAGCTGAAAGCAGAAGACCCTATGGGTTTGATACTCAGCGGCGGGCCGACTTCTGTTTATGAGGATACGCTCGGCCTCTCTAAAGAGATACTTAATATCAACATATCGATACTCGGCATCTGCTGGGGCCACCAGTTCATCGCGCACTCGCTTGGCGGGAAAGTCAAGTATGGCGAGAGGGGCGAGTACGGCTATGGCGAAGTCTTTGTCGACGATGAGGACCAGATACTAAAGGGCATGCCAAAAAAGTTCCAGGCATGGGTCTCCCATCGCGATGAAGTAGTCGAGCTGCCGCCGGAGTTTGTTGCCCTTGCGCACTCTGAGACCTGCAGGGTCGAGGCCATGCGGCACAAAAAAAGCCCGATTTTCGGCGTCCAGTTCCATCCGGAAGTTTTTCATACCCAAGACGGTAAATTAATCCTCAAAAATTTTATTGACGTGTGCGATGGCTGACGACAACAAGGAGCTTTTGGACCTTTTGGAGAAGTTAAAGAAGATGGAGCCCAGCGGAGAAGCCAAGAGAATCCCCGAGGAAACCTCGGTTCCCGCAGTGCTAGAGCCGGCCTCCGATATGCCCACCATCGGGTCGTCAGAAAAGAGAAAACCCGGGTACCGCGCGGAATCAAGAAAGCGGCCGGCGGTCATGACAAGCGAGCTTTACAAGAAGATATCTGAGATAGAGCAGGACATACGCTCAAAGGAAGAGGACATCAATATAGACCTCGAGAAGCTCGAGGATCTGGTCAGGGCGCTGAACGACCGCGAGGCAGAGCTTGCCACCCGGGAAAAGTCAGTCATGTCAAAGGATTTGGAGCTCTCGCGCCAGCTTGACGACATGAGGAAGATCAAGAAAGAGCTTCAGGCCGTCTTGAAATAGATAACCGGACTACCCAGATTTACCTACTGCTTACTCTAAGTTAAGTTCTACTTAATACTCTATTAAGTCTCTAATTAAGTTAAGTGGATACTTGGATGCTCACTTAATCCTTACTTAATCGGATATTAACTAAAACCGGATTTAACAGATAGAATTGGACTTCCTTAAGCATGTTTTTCTTATTTTCGCTCTTTTTTGGGATTGGAATAAAAAATACCGGCCTAAAAGGCCAACTTAAGCTACTCTAGGTGGTTTTTATAGGCAAAACTTCTAAAATACCCGCCAACCGAGGAAAGGTACGCTTGTTGCCTTATAAAACAAGCATGTCGCTGTCTCGTGAATCGACGCCGAACAGCGCTCAGGTTTCGTTCGTATGAAACCGGTTTTATCGCGTTTTTCAGGGCCTCCTGAGCGATAAAATACAAGGGATATAAAAAGGTCCAGGAATCGAAACCTTTTTATAGACTGAGGGGTTAACATACACGAAACTTTTGGAGGAGTTTTTAAGAAGAGGCTCACAGTCAGCCACTTCCCGCGGTTTTGCGGCTTCCCTATTTGGAACTGCAAAACACAAAGAAGCAACATAACTTTTTTCCGGCATTTTGCCGATGGATCTACATAGAAACCATATATTGGTGAAAAAAATGAAAACCACAACAATTGGAAGGATCGGTGCAATAGTTACCGGTGCTGCAATGTTGGGCACAGCTGTAGCAAGCGCCTTTGCAGGCGCCGCACTTGACACAAGCGGATTGCAGAAGGGCTTCTTCGTTGACAACGGCGTACCACAGGTACAGGTCGTAGTCGGTGAGAAGGCCGCCGCATCCGATGGTGCAGCAGCAGGCCAGATTGCAGCCATGATAGGTAACATGGCATTCGCCACCACGACTGTGAAGCAGGCTGGTGGAAGTATGGAAGTAGCGGGCGGTACAACAACATGTACACCCTCAGCAGCCGAATGCGCTGCTGGAAACGCAGCCGGGCAAGTGAAGCTCAGCTGGGCAGCAATTGGGCTCATGGGTGACCTCGAGCAGAAGCAGATGTCATGCGACATCTA
>CAYSUP010000060.1:0-1581 GCA_964434205.1 uncultured archaeon
GTTAACGGGACTTCCCGCTTTTATGATATGAATAGATAACTTATATATAAATAGATAACATATATGAATAGATAACTTATAAAGAGATAACAAGAGCATGGCAGACAAGATACCCACCGGAGTTGCGAAGCTTGACAAGGCCCTCGGGGGCGGCCTTACGCCCGGCCTTATAATCCTTGTGATAGGCGAGCCCGGCTCCGGGAAGACTACCCTCCTTCGGAAATTCCTCTGCGACGGCGTCGAGTCAGGCAATGACAGCATATACCTTCTGACAAACCGCTCGCTTGACAGGGTGCTTACAAACCTGTCGCGTGCAGGCTGCGACTATGCGGATTCCGATAAGATGAAATTCATGCTCTACAGCGGCGTGGTATCGCAGAGGGTAAAGTCGCTTGTCGGCAATTACGAGGACCTGATAGACATCGCATACAACTGCGAACGCCTGGTATCGAATTTTGAGCCGGGAAAAGCGAGGATGGCAATTGACGACATCTCTTATCTCTTCTTGATGAACAACAAGGATATCGTCTTCAAGTTCCTGCAGCGCATAACCCAGATATTGCGGGAAAAGGACGTCACCTGCCTAGTCGAGGTCCAGAAGGGCATGCTTGACCCGCAGATAGTCACGGCATTGGAATCCCTTACCGACGGTACGATAGAGATGAAGCGGGACGGTGAAAAGAAAAGCATAAGGGTCTCCAGGATGGAGGATAACGGGGTAGCCGCCGACTGGATAAGCTTTGAGATGTCCCCCGGTTCGGGTGCGGCCATCAATGCAGAAAAAACACTCGATGACTGGGAGAAAGTCCTCTTTGAGGGGGGGCCGGACTACGGCGAGAACAAGGTTCGGGTATTGCTGAGGGACATACGCGAGAAAGGCAAGGCTGCGCCGAAAAAAGGCAAGTTTAACATCTTAAATTAGGCTTTTTATCGCCCTCACACTAATAGTTAACCATAACTCGGCAAATGACTCTAATGAAGGACACGGAGGAACTCCTGAAATATCTGCGGTCGCTGCCCAAGGATTTCATAGTCCTAGTCAGTGTCAGCGCTGAAGATTATCTCAAGGCAAACATAGACATTCTAAGGGTTTTGGCAAACGAGGATAAGCTTCCCGGCGTATATATAACCGTAAACAAGCCTTACTTGACTATGAAAAGGGTCCTTGAGGACGACAGCATTGACACAAGCAAGCTCTATTTCATCGACTGCATCACGCGCATGGCCGGCGGCCAATATGACAAGAACGACAAGAACGTCTTATACCTGGATTCCCCGCAGAATCTGACCGGCCTTGGTGTTGCCATGGGCGAAGCGATACGGGCCATGGAGGGCGAGGATAAGTTCCTTTTCATGGACTCGCTTTCCACTCTTCTCCTTTACCACAATTCCGGCACTATTGCAAAGTTCAGCCACTTCCTTACGAGCAAAATGCGGGTATGGGGGCTGCGGGGCATATTGATGGCTGTCGAGAAGGAGACTGACCCGGAATTTGTCGACCAGCTTTCACAGTTCTGCGATGCAGTGATAAAAATAGATACAAAAGACAGGACCAAGCAAAACGATGAAGGCAATTAAAAA
>CAYSUP010000060.1:1681-5492 GCA_964434205.1 uncultured archaeon
GATAAAAATAGATACAAAAGACAGGACCAAGCAAAACGATGAAGGCAATTAAAAAGTTGATGCGGGTAGAGTTTGCGACAAGGTAACCTATACTGCAGGATAAAAATCAAGACAAGATAACGAGACGGGATAAAACTCAAGACAAAATAACGAGACAAGATAAAACTCAAGACAAGATAACAAGACACTATAACAAGACAAGACGCAATAATAAGACAAGATAACAAGACAAGATAAAACTCAAGACGAAACAGGATAACGTCGGTAAAATAGACAAAATAGAAAAAAAGTAAAAACGATAAAAATGACCGGAATGTTTATAGTGGCTTTTGCGGCTGTATTGGTTGTAGGCGCGGTCTCTGTTTTTTGGGTCATGCGCGGGGTTAGGAGCATATCTGACGAGCTGATAAGAAAGCTTTTCAATTATGTCCTGGCTTTGACGATGGCATTGATAGCGCTCTCAGTAGTCTTCTTGACATGGGTCACGCTTTCTATCGAGTTAAACCCGCCGGAAATGTCCGAGAATAACCCCATGGCCTACCTGTTCATAATAGCGATACTGGCGCTAGTGTTCGGGTCGGCGCTTTCAATAAAGCGGATAAGCGATGCCTACGGTTTCAAGTTCCGCGGCCAGGGGCAGGTTAAAAAGACGCAGCAAAAAGCCCAGATCAAGGCAAAGCCAAAGAAAGGCAAGAGATAAGTCTAAATGCAAAACTAGGTCACTCACAAAAGAAAGAAAATGGCCAAAACCAAGAAAGATGAGGGTGCTGAAGGGACACCTCAGGACTACACCAAAGAATACCTCCCGCTTCGGGTCTCGACCTTTGATAAGATGATAGATGCCGGCGGCGCTGAGCGCGGCTCAACCCTGCTTTTGTCCGGCGGCTGCGGCAGCGGAAAGACAATATTTGCCATGCAGTCCGCATACAACGCCGTGATGGCCGGGGAAAAAGTGGTCTACTTCACTTTTGACGATGATCCCGAGCGCGTCAAGCGGCATATGTTCAATAACTTTGGCTGGGATCTAGACAAGCTGGAGAAAGACGGCAATTTCTGGATGAAGAAGGTCAACCCCTATGATATAACACGCTCGATTGAGACGATAGTGAAGGAGAAAGACCTTGAGGACGTCATAGAAGGCATGAAAAACATACACACCGAGTCAAAAGAAGTGACAATGCCGTTTCACCCCGACAGGGTTGTGATAGACTCGATATCAGCCCTCTCCGTCGCCTTTGACAATGACATGAAGTGCAGGGCATATCTCAATGTGCTTTTTGATTCCCTGAGGAGCTATAATTCGGTTAACCTTGTGGTCACCGAATCCGAGCAGGAGCCGAACCTGTACAGCCGCAGCGGCATAGAAGAGTTCCTTGTCGACGGTGTAGTGGTATTCTATTACATCAGGCGGGAGTCTGTCAGGACAAGGGCACTTGAGATACTCAAGCTCCGTTTCTCGGACCACGTTAAGAAGCTTGTGCCATTCAAGATAACCGACAAAGGCATAGTCATATACATGGAAGAGCAGGTCTTCTGACCGAAAAACCTAAAACTCCAGCTAAAAAGTAAATGGCAAGCGATGACGTCTCGACGAGCATGGACCAACTGGTCGGCCTTCTTGAGAATAGCAGCGCTATAAAAGTAGGTGATGCGGCCAAGCAGCTGGATGTTGAAAAGGAGCGGGTGGAGAGCTGGGCCAAGATGCTTGAGAAGGCAGAAGTCCTGACAATACATTATTCGGTGATAGGCGGGGCGATCCTTAAGCGGGGCCCCAAGTTCGATGCCATTTTGAAAGCCAAGAGTGCGCCCGTATCACAATCTTTGGAAGCCCCGCGGCAGAAAATCTTGCAGCCATCGCAGCCTGCCCAGCCGCCCTCGCAGGCCGCGCAGCAGGCCCCTTCGCAGCGCCCGGCCGAAACGCGCTCCAGGATCGAGCCTATGAACGCGCAGGGCGAATATGTTCTCATCCGCAAGAGGATAGACAACGAGGAGAAGACGATAGAAGACGACCTAAGGCGCCTTCGGGATGAGCAGGCCATAGTCGCCAGGTACATGGACAATCTGGGGGAAGAGCAAAAGAAGCTTTCAGAATATGTAGAGGCCCTGCGCGAGGTGGTGGACCAGATGAATGAGAAGGTAGATAAGCGGCTGGATGGCGCCTCGCAATAACCCTATGGCTTATTAAGCACTGCGCAATAAACATTTAATCAAATTAACCAAAATACTTAACCAAATACTTAACCAAAAACTTAACCAAATACTTAACCAAACACTTAACAAAACACTTAACCAAACACTTAGTCAAATACTTAGTCAAAAACACTTAGTCGATAAACACATGTCTAGAAGTCAAACCTTCAACACATGTCTAGAAGTCATACATTCGATATACTCCACAAATGGCCGGCGAACAAAATCGGGATCCCCAAAGCGGGAATGTCTCAAAGGAGCAGTACCTGCTAAAAGCAGGGAGAATCCCCGTGACAATAAACATAAACGATGCCGGCGATTACGTCTTGCACTACGATGTATCAGTCCCTGAAGTCAGCCCGACAACACGGGTCGTCCTTAATAACGTCAAGACAAGGCTTGTCGAGAACATAGAGATAGAGGCCAGGGAGATACTAGATTCCAACCTGTTCAACCAGCTAAAGGAGAAGTTCAGGAAAGACGCTGAAACTGCGCTGAAGATAGAACTCCCCTCAATGAAGCCCGAAGTGCGCGAGATGCTCTCCTCGATGGTGGTCAATGAGATGATAGGCCTTGGCAATCTGGAGGTGTTCCTCGCAGACGATGCGCTTGAAGAGATAGTGGTCAACAGTGCCCGCGAGCCGGTTTGGGTCTATAGCAAGAAATACGGCTGGCTGAAGACCAATGTATCCCTTGACAATGAAGAGACCATACAAAACCTTGCCGCAAGGATAGCGCGCCTTGTCAGCAGGGAGATAACGTCTGCCGAGCCGCTTCTTGATGCCCACCTCATAAGCGGGGACCGTGTCAATGCCACGCTTTTCCCCATCTCGACAGCCGGCAATACGATAACGATAAGAAGGTTTAGCAGGACGCCCTGGACTATAATACACCTGCTTGACCCAAAGGTAAAGACGCTGCAAAGGGACATAGCAGCCTTCCTGTGGCTTGCCATAGAATACGAATTATCGACGATCGTTGCCGGCGGCACGGCATCTGGAAAGACTACGATACTGAATGCGATGATGCCTTTCATACCGCCAAACCACCGCATAGTCTCAATTGAGGACACTCGTGAACTAAACCTGCCATCGTTCTTGCACTGGGTGCCGCTGAACACAAGGCCGCCAAACCCGCGGGGCGAGGGTGCAGTCACAATGCTTGATCTTATGGAGAACTCGCTGAGGATGAGGCCAGACCGCATAGTGGTGGGCGAAGTCAGGCGAAAAGAGGAAGCTGAGGTGATGTTCGAGGCAATGCACACCGGCCACTCCGTTTACGGCACATTCCACGCTGAACGGGCCGGGCAGGTGGTAAAGAGGCTGACAAACCCGCCAATGGATGTGCCAAAAACAGTGCTGGAGTCGCTGCACCTCGTGCTTGTCCAATACCGGAACCGCCGCACGGGCGCAAGAAGGACGCTGGAAATAGCCGAGATACTCGTGACTGAAGGCAAAGACCCCGAGATAAGCATCCTTTACCAATGGGACGCAAAGACTGACACTGTCAAGATGGTGAACAAGAGCCAGAGGGTAATGGACGAGATAGCGATGTACACCGGCTACTCGAATGCCGAGATAAACAGCGACCTAAAGGACAAGGAAGCCATACTGCAGTGGAT
>CAYSUP010000061.1:0-5405 GCA_964434205.1 uncultured archaeon
CAGACACACTAACTATGTCGACGTATTTGTTGTATTTTATTTTTTTCGGAAACACCTTTTCCTTAAAACCATCGGTTTTCCTGGCTTTCCCTTCTTCCAAATAACCCCTCACGATCTCAACGATGTCAAAATTATTAACCCCTATGACTGCGAAGCCCTTGAACCTCTTCACCATCTGCGGGTAGGCCTTCGGCATGCAGCCGGCTACGATTACTTTCTTGCCGGCCTTTTCCAAATCCTGGAGTTTTCTTACTATCTTACCCTCTGTCGGCCCTTTGACGATGCAGGTATTCACAATAAGAAGCTCTGGGTCTTCAGTTTCCAGTTCTGGTTCAAATCCCGCATCGGCTAGTAGCGTAGCCATAAGCTCGGAGTCGGACTTGTTCACCGAGCAGCCGTAGGTGAGGATGCCTACTTTCATCAGAAAAACAGGTGTTAGCTCTCAACCTTTGCCTCTTTCTTCTCAGCCTTTGTCTCTTTCTTTACCTCGGCCTTTTTCTCATCACTATACTCGATCTCCTTCACGCCCAGGTATTTCTCCGCTTCTACCTTGAAGACAGCCTTCATTATCATGTAGAGCTTGTGGGCTTTAACATTATCGGGGACGTCAACAAATATTTTCTTCTTGTCGCCCTCGCCCTCAGTCGTATACTTCAAGCTAGCTTCCCTAAACGCCCTCTCCAGCAGGTACTCAATCTTCTCAGCTTCAGTCTTTGCGGAAGCCTCGACCTTTATCTCGTATTTGACTTTCTTGCCTGCCAACGGGTGGTTGAAATCCACGCGCGCCCTGCCGCTGCCCACAGACTGCACCTTAGCTGGCTTGCCCTCCACTTCAAAGACCATGCCAGGTATGGGGTTTATCTTCTGCTTGTGAAACTCCCTCAGCGGGACTAATTGTATGAGCTTTATGTTCCTCTCTCCAAACGCGTCCTTCGCCTCTAACTCCACGGTCTTTTTCTCGCCGACTATCATGCCCTCCATGTTCTTGTCTAGGCCCGGCAGGACCATGCCCTCCCCCAGCACGATGACTGCAGGCTTGTACTTTCTGCCCTTGTCATGAGCCCCCTGCTTTTTCGCAGTGGCCTCGTCAGTAGTCTCAATCAGATCGCCCTCAACCCATCCTGTGTATGATACCTTTACAAAATCGCCTTTTTTGACCATCTTTATCTCTTATTTCTAGTTTTAATCCGATCTCTACTAGTTTTAATCCGATCTCTATCCCGTTGTTTTGAGGGCATCTGCCATAACATCTAGCATCTCTTTGACGTCATCCATATAGACGCAGCCCATGTTCCCGACCCGGAACGTCTTTTCCTTGAGGTCGCCGTAGCCCGAGCCGATTATGTACTTCTTTTCCTTCATCTTTGCGAGCAGGTCCTTGGCGTTGACCTTTCCGGAATCGATGCAGCTCATCGTGACTGACGCGTATTTCGGGTCGGGGAACAGCTTAAACCCGAATTCGCTGACGCAGCGCTTCTTGACATAATCCGAGACTTCCTTGTGCCTGTCCCAAACGTTCTCGAGGCCTTCCTCAAATATCAAATCCAGCGACTTAGAAAGCGCGAACATCTGCGGTATCGGCGGAGTCGCAGGTGTATTGTTCTTTAAGTTGAATTTTTCCAGGACCTTCATGTCGAAATAATAACCCTTGTTCTTGGCTTTTCCGGACCTCTCAAAGGCCTTTGCACTAACCGATGCGCAGGCAAGGCCGGGCGGGACTGCCAGGCATTTCTGCACTGAAAACAGGCATACGTCAATGCCCCACTTATCAACAAAAATCGGCGCGCCGCTGACTGAAGAAACAACATCCACCATTGACAATACCCCGTGGTCATTACATACTTTAACTAATTCCTCAAGAGGGTTCATGACGCCGGTTGAAGTTTCATTGTGGACTATCGAGACTGAATCGGCGTTGCTCTTTGAGAGCGCCTTGTCAAGCTCCTCCGGGAGTATCGCATGGCCTATCGGCTTTTCCAGCTTTTCCACTTCCTTGCCGTTGGACGCAATGACATCCGCGAACTTTTTAGAGAACTCCCCATTCACGCAGCACAGGGCCTTTTTTTCCACGACGTTCCGTGCGCAGGACTCCCAGATGCCGGTGGCCGAAGAAGTGTAAAGGAGGACCTGATTTTTAGTATCAAGGAGCTTCTGAAGCTTAGCGTGAAGGCCGGAGTGCAGCTCCTCATACTGCTTGCTCCTGTGGGAGAACATCTGCCTTGACATCTCCTGGCGCACTTCGTCGCGCACATACACAGGCCCCACCGTGAATAGCTTTGGAAAGTCCATAGTAAGAAGAGTAAATTAGAGAAAACGCGCATAAAAGCAGTTTTTTTCCCTTTAACTTAAATAAACGAAAAGGTTCAAGTTCGGGAATTTCGTGAAAATGGCAAGCCGACACACTAATCTCATGGGCGTTCGCAAGACAGGCAAGATAACTGTCATCCCCGGCGTTGATTTAGCCTCATTTGTTCATCCTGAACGGGTCCCTGACAAAAGCAAACCCCATGAGATATCTGGAATCAAGCAGGTTCCCGGCACCCAAGCAATCATAACGCCCGTTGTAGCAGACTTCGCGGCGCAGTTCCACAAGCCCCGTACGGTCTCCGATGTCGCCAGTATAGTCGCGCAGGTTCGCTCCCAGATACGCCTTAGACGGGTCGGGGCAGATGAAGCTAGAGAGCTTTATGCCAAACGAACCGCTACCGACGTTATACACTCAAAGTCTGCCATGGCTTCAGGCAAAGTATTGCAGCAGTATCTGCCGATGTATGGCTGTGTGGATCATGGACTGGCATTGACTGCGACTCTCAGGGCGCTTGATGTACCTGCATTCTTTGGCAGGAGAGGCCACAGGACCCTGGTTTTCTTCAGGCTCAAAGGCAAGAACTATGTTGTAGACCCGAGCAGGCATACAAAAGACCCGGAGCCGCGGGAACTGACCCTTCATGACCAAAAGGCTTACCAAAGTCTCAAGGATATTGGTGGATTTAACTGTGGCAGGGACGCATGGTCAATAGGTATAACCTCAATACGCGATTTCAATAAGTATGTTACCCTTTTTGACAGGGGTGTAATAGAGGCGCAATCGCCGGGTAGGCCTGCTCACCTAAAGAATGTTAAGCAGGAGTAAGGGTTATGGGGTTTATCGACCAAAAGACCCAGCATAAAAATCACCCCAATTCAGTGAAGTGGCAATCTGCACTGGCTAATATACCAGGGACTTTGGAGCAAAAAACGTGCTTCTTTGGCCCTTTACCACGTGCCCGACAATCCTGCTCTTGCTCTTAAGTTTCTTCATCATCCCGGCTGCAGCCGCAGGCGCGCATATAATCGCAAAACCCATCCCCATATTGAAGGTTTGGTACATCTCAAAGTCGCTTACGTTGCCCTGTTTTTGGATTTCCTTATAGATTGCCTGCGGCTCGAGTGGGTCGGTTATCTCAGCGCGCAGCCCTTCGGGCAATATGCGGGTTATCTTCTTAAGGCCGCCGCCTGTGATGTTTGAGAGCCCATGGACGTCGGGCCCGATAATAGACATTACCTCTTTGACATAAATCCTAGTAGGCTTTAGCAGCTCATTGCCCCACGCGTCAAGGTCAAGAACCTTGCGTGCGAGAGTCATGCCATTTGAGTGGACCCCGCCTGACTCAAGGCCGATTATAACATCGCCCTCTTTGATCTTTTCGCCGGTGATTATTTTTTCCTTCTTCACAAAACCCAGTGCAGTTCCAGCTAGATCAAAGCCCTTGACAGTATCTGGCATTATTGCAGTCTCGCCGCCGATTACTTCGCAACCGGCCTGTCTTGCACCCTCAGCAACACCCTTGATTATCTGGTTGATCTTCGCAGCATCGATCTTGTCTATTGCGATATAATCCACAAGCGCAATAGGTTTTGCTCCGATGCAGATGCAGTCATTGACATTCATGGCAACCATGTCTATGCCCACCGTATCCCATTTCTTCAAGTGGTCGGCCACCAAAACCTTTGTCCCAACGCCGTCAGTGCACATGGCAAGATAATAGTCGCCAAACTCCACGACTCCTGCAAAATGGCCTGCTGTTGACGAGACCTTGGTCTTCAATGCGATGATTATGCCTTTCTTTACGGCATCGGCCGCGCCCATGTCAACACCGGCGTCTTTATATGTAATCATTTGGTCTTTGCTTCCAGCCTTTCTTTGCTTCCAGCCCTTGAGAGTAATTTAGAGATTTTGGGAATTTAAGCCGAATTATGCCAAACAGCCATTTTTCTCCTTGGCACTACAAAAAACCCTTGCAGAAACCATTCGAAAGGCGCAGGTCTTCTTCTGGCTTCTTGTTTCGAAAAAATGGATGGAACAGTTAAATGGTACAATGATAGGAAAGGCTTTGGCTTCATACAAGGCCAGGATGGTAACGACTACTTCGTGCACAACACAGCAATAAAGGGAGGCGCCTACCTAAACGAGGGCGACCCAGTCACTTTCGACCCAGCAGAGGGCGACAGGGGCAAGAAAGCCGAGAACGTGCAGAAAAAGAAATAAGCTTAAGGGGCTTGCAAAAGCCCTTAAATTCTTTTTTTAATTTTTATCTTTTTTAACCGCCCCCTACTTTTTAGCGACTTGCCGGCACCCGGCGAAATAAACACTTTTTATTCTTATCTCTACAAAAAGCGTCGCAAAACACCCTGATGGGGCGCAAGTCCTACTACGGTGTTTCACTAAAAAAAGGTATTCTGTAAAATGGATGGAACAGTTAAATGGTACAATGATACAAAAGGCTTTGGATTTGTCCAAGGCGCAGATGGTAACGACTACTTCGTGCACAGCTCAGCAATCCAAGGCGGAGCGCGCCTAAGAGACGGCGACCCCGTTACGTTCGACCCTGTAGAGGGCGACAGGGGCAAGAAAGCCGAGAAAGTAACTAAGAAATAAACAGGGTTTTCAAATCCTGGCTCTTTTTTTCTGTTTTTTATTTTTTCCCGAATTTACCCGCATGCGTTTATTTAGAACATATAGCAGCCGCTCAAACAATAGTGCTACCCCTCTGGGCCCCAGGTTTCATAACCACTTTGGTCGGTGTTCGGCGACCAGGCTCGATCTCGATTTCCCTAGGCCATCTCACTGGGACATAAGCATCCTTTTTGCCCGAATATTTATGCGTTAAGCTCATCTGGCCATCCTTTGTCAATACACCCATGTATTCGACAGAACCGGGCCTAAAGAGCCCCCCTACTGCCCTTTTTTTTATTAATGTTATCACGTCCCCCTGCACTGCTTTAGCGTCCAGATAATCCAAGTGTCCCCTTGGTATCACTCTCCTGTATATCCAAGGGTGAGGACCCAAATGCGGCGTGGCCATAGCATTATATATCAAGAAAACTATTTAAAGGCCCTTAAGTAAAGGCCATTAAGTTTTAAA
>CAYSUP010000062.1:0-5339 GCA_964434205.1 uncultured archaeon
AAGAATAACAATAAGCAAACATACAAGAATAACAATAAAAGAACAAGCACGCGAATAACAATAAGCAAACAAAAATAATTTCCGGGATTAAATCTTCTTCTCTATCTTCTTGCCGAGGTGGCTGAAGGTGTCCTTAAGCCCAAGGCCCATTGCGATGGCAAGGCCTATGCTTAAGCCGGCGACAAGGATCTTAAAAGAATCGGTCAGCACATCCACGTTCTCCCTTATTTGGAAGTGCGGGAGAGCAAGGACGACTGCAAAGAATATCACGACGCCCTGGATGACCCAGCCGAGGCCGTCGCCTGCAAGGGCAGTCTTGCTCTTCTTGATGCTGTCGTCCAAAAAGTCCCCTATGAGCGCACCTGCGATTATTATGAATGCGCCCAGGACGAATTCCGGGTACAAGAAGACCAAGTAATGGAACATTATTACAAGGCGGTTGGCCTCCTGCCCTATCGGCGTTGCGACGGCATCTATGCCGCTTGCAAGGAAAATTATGACAACGTAAACCATGAATATACCCGCAACAACTCTCGTCAGTTCAAGGCCTCCGAGGGCGTCATGGAGGTCATGCTTTGTAAGCTTCTCCTCCAGGCGCACACTGTCAAGGGCTGCTTTTATTATCCTGTAGATTATCGCGCCAACTACGATGCCCACAACCGAGAATAGCACGAATACCCCGAGGCCGGCCATCAGGCTCTGGAAGGTGGACGTGTATGTCGAAAGTTTGGCATACCAAATGCCCCGCCCAATCGAGACATCTACGGCATAATTCAGCAATATGGAAACAAAGAGCCACTTGATGTACACGGATACGCCATTTATTATCTTGCCCCATAAAGCCAGGGTGATTATCTCGCTGCCTGCTATCTGCTCCTTAAGCTCGCGGAGGCTAAGAAGCCTTTTGATTATAAACGATATGATTACACCTATCAAGTAGCCCAAAAGCACGCCTATCAGGATTATGGCAACGAATATCCCGACCTCGACAAGCATGTCAATGGCATTTCCCATAAATGCGCCCGTGTCAATCATTTTAGTGTGTTTCTAATGCCGCATCATATAAAAATCCGCAAATATGGGAAATCAAAATGCATTTCGAAAAGTACACGCTGCAATCCGTGAAATACCTACGCATCACTACTCCAGGAAATCCAGCTCTTCAACTTCAAGTTTGAACTTGGAGACCATAGTCCCGCCCGCTGGTTTGTCCTTCTCAAAGACCCTCTCGACAAGCGGCAGATAATCTGTGATAATGCGCCTCTTTGAGTCATGCACAATCGGCGACATCTTCGCAGCAATCGACTCCTCCTTCGCCCGTTTTGCCCTTGTAGCCCCCATCTTTGATATCAGCGACGGGAAGTTGTACCTTGCAAAGCCAAAGTTGGGTTTCTCGCTGGAAAATCTCACACCAACCGTCATAAGGTCATTGACATAGCGTAAAAACCCCCAGTATTGCCTGTTAGTCACGCGGCCGAGGAATATGTCCGCCCGCGACAACTGGTTATACGCCTTTGCGCGCTCTTTAACCGAGGTGTACTCAATAGGCACATTCTCATCCAGCCAGGCGATGAAGTTGCGCGGCTCTTCATCAAGGTCCCAGATTATCTTCCTGCAGCTTGCATAGTCGGAGGCCTTGAATATCCTCTGCATGGCTTTGTAAACATCAATTGAGCGATTTCTTTTCTCTAAAAAGACGCTGTCACCCTTAAGCGTCTCTTCGCCCTGTGCCATCGCCTGCAAATCGTTTATGGCCGAACGGACATCGCCGTCTGCGTTGTCTGCGATCTTTTGCAGCACGGTTATTTCCGACTTTATCCCCTCTTTGTCCAACATATCCTTCAAGCACTTTACTATAGTCCCCGGCGCGACCTTCTTCATCTTCACCTGTTCGCAATATATTTTCAGCCCGCTCAGTTTCTTGCTGCTTAAGTCGTTGCACGTGAGTATTATCGGAGCGCTTGTGTTCTTTATGACGTCGATCAGCGCTGTTGTTGCGCCGCGGTCGGCCATCCCCGAAAGCCCGTCTATCTCCTCCACAAGGACCGCCTTCATCTTGCCTGAGAAGCTTCTTGTCTGAGACGCAAAGCCGGCTATCTGCTGGACAAGCTCCTGGCTCCGTTTGTCCGACGCATTCATCTCAAGGACCTCCCAGTCAAACTCATCGGCAAGCGCATACGCAAGGGAGGTCTTCCCCGTGCCTACATTGCCATAGATAAGAAGCGCTTTCTTCTTTGGCTTTCCGGCCTTCCACTGGCCGGCCCACTTGCGGACTTCCTCTATTGAAGAAGGATTACCCATGACCTCATCAAGCTTCTCCGGCCGGTACTTCTCGCACCAAGGAAGATTATCTTCGCGATTCTTAGCAGTCTTGAGTCCTGGGCCTTCGATCTTCGGAGTTTCTTCGATCCAGTTGGCAAGTGTCATTTTAGTTGGCAAGTGTCTTTTTATCAATAATAACCTATCATTTTACCAAAAGCCCTATGAACTCCGGCCCGCCCCTTAAGCCAAATCCGCCTTTCTTTGCGCTCTCTTCATCAAATCTTTCCACAGAGTCCCTTTGGATCCCCGGCCCCATTATGGCAAAAGGCACGGCACCGTGGACGTGCGTCTTTGCGCTTATCGGAGTGTAATGGTCTGGGAGTATCCCTATCCGGTATTCTCCCCTTATTTTTCCCATGAGCCTTCCAAGGAGCCGCTTGTCTATGTTCTCTACCGCCCTTATCTTCTCGTCAATCAGCCCCCCGTGGCCGGCCTCATCAGGCGCCTCCACATGTATCACTACAATATCGTCACCGCTGTTCAGCGCTTCTGCCGCCGCATCCGCTTTGCCCTCATAATTCGTATCAAAATAGGCTGTGGCCCCGTCAACATTTTTGACTTTTAGTCCCGCCAGGATGCCGATTCCCCGGATAAGGTCTATCGCAGTTATAACGCTTCCCTTAAGCCCGTATCTCTCCTTTATTGTCGGGAAGTCGCATTTTTTCTTTCCTGGCCCCCAGAACCATAGCATGTTTGCAAGCGGCCTCCCCTGGGCGCGCCGGGCATCATTGACCGAATGCTTCTCAAATAAATCCACCGACTTTAACATAATCTCATTCAGTTTATTTGCCCATTCCCTCCCGTTTCTGGTAGTGCCCCTTGCAAGATGTGCGCTCACCGGCTTTCCGGGGTGGTCATGGGGCGCGTCGAACTTGAGCTCGCCCGGCTTTATGTCGACATCCTTGAGCACGAGCAGATTGCGATAGCTTACTCCCGGGTAGAACTTGATGTGTTTGTCCCCAAATGCCCTGTTTGCCGCTTCTATCAGGGCTTTTCCTTCCTTATTGCTTATGCCGTCCGCACTATAATCCACTATCTTCCCATCCTTTGCGGTTATGATGTTTGCGCGCATCGGAAGGTCGTTTGTGCCGACATCAACACCTATGCTGGCTGCTTCAATCACACCGCGCCCGCCAGGGAAGTAAGTGTCCGGGTCATAGCCCATGATGCTCAGGTTGGCCACATCGCTCCCCGGTTCGTATTTCTTAGGCACGGTCTCAAGGAGGCCGCTGCACCCGTTTTTCGCTATGCTATCCATGTTGGGTTTTTTAGCTGCTTGAAGGATTGTCTTTCCCCCAAGCTCCTTTAGCGGATAGTCTGCGGCCCCATCACAAATCAGGATTATATATTTCATGTCTTCGGTCTATGGCACGAGGTTCGCATTCTGCGAACCTGTGCGCAGGGTCGCTTTGCGACCCTCGCGTCTTCAGTCTTGTATCAGACTCTTACCACGGGGATATTGGGGTTAGAAAAAGAAAAGCAGTTGCACTGCAGTCAAAGCGCTTTCTTAACTTCCTCAAGGGTGGGCTTTATTTTGACCATCTTGTTGGCATAATTTGACTTAATGCCTTCTAGCTTGCCCTGGTGATAGTTGATTATTACATCGGGGTCTTTCAGCACGTTGCCCGTGAGTATGCCTACGACGGACTCATCCTTCTTGATGATCCCTTTCTCGACGAGCTTCTTAACGCCGGCGACAGTCGCGCAGGAGGCGGGCTCAGCGCCGATCCCGGCGCCATCGACGATGGCTTTGGCATCCATTATTTCCTGTTCGCTTACCTGTTCCACAGTGCCCTTGCACCACTTCATGACGATCTCTAACTTCTTCCAGCTGACGGGGTTTCCTATCTTTATCGCTGTTGCGAGGGTATCAGCCTTCACAGATTTGAACCCCTTAAACCCGTTCTGGAAATATTTGTAGAACGGATTTGCGCCTTCAGCTTGTATGACTGCTATCTTCGGTATCTTGTTGATTATCCCAAGCTCGTTTAGTTCCATCATGGCTTTGCCCATTGCCGAGGAGTTCCCAAGGTTTCCGCCGGGAAGGACAAACCAGTCAGGCACCTTCCAGCCCATCTGCTGCACGGCTTCGATGCTTATGGATTTCTGGCCTTCGAGCCTGAACGGGTTTATTGAATTAAGGAGATACATGTCAAGCTCTTTGGATGCCTCTTGCACAAGCGCCATCGCATCGTCAAAGTCACCCTCGATTTGGATGACTTTTGCGCCGTAGGCCACAGCCTGTGCTAACTTGCCAAATGCGATTTTCCCTTCTGGGATGAATACGACGGCCTTCATGCCTGCCATTGCAGCATAAGCGGCCATTGAGGCTGAGGTGTTGCCAGTCGATGCGCAGGCGACTACTTTGGCGCCGAGCATCTTAGCGGCCGTCATGCCGGTTGTCATGCCCCGGTCCTTGAACGAGCCAGTCGGGTTCTCTCCTTCATGTTTAAGGCAGAGGTTCTGGTGGCCGGCGTACTTTGAGATTTTTTCAGAGCAATATAGATTGGTATTGCCCTCAGGACGGGAGACGATAAATTTATCATCTACATCCAATATCAACTCTTTGTAGCGCCAGACGCCGCTTGAGTGTGGCCACTTCAAGGTCCCGAGTCTTTTGTCAAAAAGTTCACGCGAGACTTTTAATTTGGCCAGGTCGTGAGATACCTCTAAGAGGTCGCCGCATTCGCAGCGATAGCGGACTTTGTTTAGCGGATACTCCTCTCCGCACCTTATGCACTTCAAAACAGCCATGCCGGGTAACTTTTCAGTTAATTCTTAATAAAACAAGAGAAATACCTTTTTTATATGCTATTTGTCTAAATTCCCGCTTACGGGCCTATTTTTGCCTATTGTAAGTTAGTTTGCTCCTGTAGTGTAGCACGGCCAATCATTCCAGCCTTTCGTAACCCTTTTCCGCTTCGCGGAAAAGCGTTAATGGAAAGGGTAGAAGAAAGCTGGGGACCCGGGTTCAAATCCCGGCGGGAGCACTTCACTAAAAAGTTAAAGTCCCCTGT
>CAYSUP010000063.1:0-5288 GCA_964434205.1 uncultured archaeon
ATTTGACTGCCTCAAATATGCTCTCAACATCATCTTCTATCGGCAGGACAAAGCAGGCGGACAGCTGCTGAAGCTCCCTTCCTGCATTCATAAGGGTGGGGGAGTTTGGCAGGAATTCCAGGTTTATCATGGCATTGTAAAACTCCTTCTCTACTTTTTTTACTTCCTCATCTGGCCTTTTATAGTTCTTCTCGGCTTTCGATATGTTCTCAGACACGCGCTTGAACATCTCTTTGGGGGTTTCAACCACCGTCCCGCCGGTGTCTTTCTTGAGATACCGTTTCTCAAGCACTTTGATGGCATTCAGGCTGAGCTTTATGTCGTCTTCCACGCCCAAGATGGATTTGGCTCTTCGAAGCTCGGCGCGCTTCTGCCTGTATAAGATGTAAGCTTTTGCAGTCTTTGCATGGCCGCCCTCGATGAGGACTTTCTCCACAAAATCCTGGACTTCTTCGACTGTGGGGACTGTGTGGCCGTCGTATTTCTCCTCAAGCAGGGCTAATACCTTATCGGAAAGTTTCTCGGCAAGATCGCGGTCACTCCCGCCGACAGCCTCGGCGGCCTTGAAGATTGCAGTGGTTATCTTCTCGGGGTCAAACTTTACAACACTCCCATCACGCTTCTTGATTTTTTTGACAGTCGTTTGTATCATTTTGCCCCCTGTTTACGTGACTTGAGAGTGGTTTGAAAACATGAATTACCAACCCGGAAAACTCCGCAGCATGGACTAAATTTGACCGACCGCAACATGTTTTGCGATTTTCACGGAGCTTTTGCCAATTGCGGCGAATATTATGGCTAAGCCTATAAAAACAAGATAGGTTTTTTCTAAAATTTCACCTAATTAAACCATCTGAACGCATATGTCGCCAGATTATTTTTAAAGAGCAGCCTTTCAGAAGCAGTTATTCCGGCAAACTGAAGACTATTGGCTGTAGACTGAAGAGTGAAGAGTGAAGAGTATAAACTGAAGACAATAAACTGAAGACCGTAGACTGAAGACTGTAGACAGAAGACTGAAGACTGTAGACAGAAGACCGAAGACCGCTAAGACTCCTCACTCATTCTGGGCCATCATCTGCAGGACATCTGCCTTTGTGACTATGCCTGCAACGTGCGGGCCGTTCATTATAAGAACTGCCGAATTGCCGGTCAGAAGGTCTATGGCCTTGTCGATTGGCGCATTCATGTCAAGAGTGGGAAAGGGTTTTGCCATGACATCTGAGATTCTCCTTCGCGCTGACCTTGCCCCTTTTTTGGCAAGCACCTGCACTAGCTGTGTATCAGTGACTGAGCCAACAGCGATGCCGTTTTCCATGACCGGCATCTGGGATATGCTGTTCTCTTCCATTATGGCGACAACCCGCTTTATCGGATCAGAAGACTTGCAGTAGATTGCGGGCGAATTCATGTAGTCCTTCAAGTTCAAAGACTTCTCGCGCGTGTTCTCCGATTTTTTTATCACATCAAGTATCCTTTGCGCAGTGCTAAGCTTAGTGTCAATATCGCCCTTTTCTATGCGCGCTATCAGGGACTGGCTGAGATTTGCCCGTACAGCAAGCTCCTTTTGAGTCAAGCCGGCCTTCTTCCTGAGATACCTGAATTCCTGCGGCGTAGGCAGCATCCTGATTTAAACAACTTTATCTAAACTTCTTGCTTCTTAATCCTGTTTTTCTTGAATTCTTTTTTCTGGAAATGGCAATAAATGCAACGCCACCTGCGGGAATAATCAATGCGACGTAAAGCCAGCCTTGACTTAAGGGGTCTTCCTTCTTAACTGCAGGAGCGGGCACCTGTCCTGACAATCGTTCATTAAGCGAATCTCCGTTTGCCTGTTGCCCTGCGGGCGGCTGCACTACAAGTGGCTGCCCTAGAGGCGGCTCCTGCGGCGCCGGATTGCCTGCCTGTGTGCCATTGTCTGAGCTACTGTCATTCGCTGTTGTCGTATTGGTAGTGTTTATCGCTGTATCGTTCTCAGGTGTCTCATTAAAGACGCCCACCCTGAACGTGACGTTCGCATCCCCGCCTGCAAAGGTGTATTTGCCCGGGCTTGATACCGTGAAACTCGCTATACCGCCGGCATTTGTCGTTGATGCACCGACCTTCTTTGAATTCATGTATGTTGAGACTATCAGGCCCTCTATTGGCACCACGCTGCCGTCGGCATACCTCTTTGCAAAAGTCATTGTGAAGGGAATACCCATCTGCGGCGCGCCGTCCGTGTAAAGAGTGACATTTGTCGCATTTCCGTCACGGGCGACAAACTTTGTGATGGGGCCGTCTATCTGGCCGGGCGCAAAAGTGGCGCATGTGCTTGTGGCTGCAACCAGGGACATACTCAGTATCGAAACCAAAACCGATGCAATAACATATTCTTTCATTTTCCTTTCTTGTTTTTAAGACCGGAAGAGTTTTTAAGCCCGTGCGAGCGCTTCAAACCCTTGTTTCCGGATATAAACGAGCCCTTGTTTCTGGATATAAACATATAAATCAGGGCTGCTGCAAAAACCGCCAAAAAGACTGGCAGCAGTACAGTATAATCCTGCGCCCCCTGCGCGCCTTTCGGTTTTTTTGAACCAACAAGCGCACCTGGCTCAAGAAGTGCTGCAGTCTTTGTGCCATTCAGTCCTGCGCTATCACCCGAATTTAAACTGCCGCCCCTTGCGCCGGTATCATTGCTGTCATTGATTTCACCCGGAACGACATTCGCATCCCCGCCGTTAGTAAGGTTTATAGAAAGACTTGCATCTCCGCCGCGAAAATCATATTTGCCCGGCGAATTCATCATGAATTGCACAGTGCCGCCTGCGCTAGTCTTCTTTTCCTCGACTTTCACGGAATCGACATACATAGTAACTGTCAGGTTCTCTATTATCAGGGTCTTGTTTTCTATATGCTTGACAGCATATATTGTTAGAGCGCTTCCGAGTTTTGGCGTTTCGTCCTCCGGATAAAAAGTGACGTTATCTGTAGTGCCTTCGCGGGCCAGGAATTTGATCAGCGTCCCTTTCTCCCCGGGCCGCAGGCACGGGCAGTTGCCCGTTGCAGCGACCAGGCTTGTTGAAAACAACGCAAATGCCAAAAACATTATTATATATTTTTTCATATTAAGATTTTTCATATTAAAAATATTTTTTCATATTAAGATCGTGTAATGAATTCAGTGAATTTTAAGGCCATATATCGGCTTGTTTCAAGACTCAGATACAGCCGCTTATAAACCTATAGGCGCTGCTTGCAGCAATAGCCCCTTGTGCAGCAGCAGATATCGCCTGCTTGAAACTCCCCGAAGTCACGTCGCCCGCTGCAAACACGCCCGGCACATTAGTTTCTAATCCGCAGCCGACTATGATCTCGCTGGCCTTGTCAAGCTCGACCCCTAGCCCGCTTGCAATGCCACTCTCCGGGTCATGCCCGATGTCTATGAAAACACCGTCAAGCGAAAGCTCTTTGCTGCTGTTATGCGGCTTGTCAAGGACAGCCTTTGTCACAAACTTGTCGCCCTTTATCTCAACGACGTTTGTTTTGGTTATCACCTCTATTTTTTTGTTCTTTGCCACCCGCTCTGCGTTTATCGGCTCTGCGCGTATCTTTTCCTTGCGATAGATCAGGTAGGCCTTCTGCGCGAATTCTGAGAGGAGAAGCGCCTCCTTTGCAGCAGAGTCGCTGCCGCCTATGACGGCAACCGTCTTATTCCTGAAAAACGCCGCATCGCACACTGCGCAATAGCTCACTCCGCGCCCGTGGAACTTATCTTCGCCGGGAACGCCAAGCTTTCGGTGCTTTGTCCCCGTCGCAAGTATGATAGACGCTGCCTCAAAATCGCCGGAGTCCGTAGAGATCGCAAAGGCATCGCCTTTTTTTGATATCTTGGAGACTGAGGCCATCTTTATCAATGCGCCCAACGATTCGGCATGCTCGCGCATCTTGTCCATAAGTGCAGCGCCGGAAAGGCTCTTCTCGCCCGGCCAATTCTCGATCAGGTGCGTGTTGACCAAAGTTCCGCCCATATTCCCAGCCAGGACTACGAACTTCATCCTGAAGCGCGCAGCATATATGGCCGCGCTAAGGCCGGCCGGCCCGCCCCCGATAATAGCCAGGTCGTAGATCATAGCTTGAGTTCCCTGTCCAACGCAGCTTTGTCAAAGCCGACAATTATCTTGCCGCCTATGTCAATAACCGGAACGCCCATCTGGCCGGATTTGTCAATCATCTCCTGGGCCTTTGCCTTGTCCTCCCCGACATTTATGTCAGTGAAGGCTACCTTCTTCTCTTTAAGATATTCCCTCGTCATCCTGCAGTATGGGCATGTTGATGTCTCGTATACGGTAATTTTCATTTTATTCACCGGGGTAATTTTGAGAGGAGTCTATAAAAAAGGAAATTTAAGATGGGATGGGCCCAAAGAAATGGCCTGCACAAAAAAGAAGGATTATGAAAAGAAAGGGGAGGTTAAGAAAGACGGGGCATTAACCGCAGCAGCAGCAACCGCACCCTGATTCCTTCTTCCCGCCTTTTGGCTTTTTACTGGCCGACGACTTTTTTTCTGGCATTTTTACCTCCCGTTGGTTTATAATATTTGTGGCTATAAGTATAGGGCTTTGAATTAAAAGATTTATTTAACCGAAAGGTGACTTATTTAAGTAAAAAAGCATCCAGTAGACCAAAATGCCTGTAATAATAGCTGCAATCGGCCAGGGGATAGCAGACCTCTTCCCGGCGGTAAAGGAATTCAAGCCGGAGAAGGTGGTCCTTATAAGCTATCCGGGCAAAAATGCTATTGAGGAGAAGACTAAAAAGGAGCTCCAGAGGATGATGATAAAGGTCGACGTAGTCTCTGCAAAGGGCGACAACATCTGGGAGGAGACATTCAAGCTTGTCAACGGCATAAAAAAGGCCAATGAAGGGAAGGACTTGCTGATAAACGTTGCTACTGGGGACGCTATAACCCGCTGCGCGATGACATCGGCCTCTTTTGTGAACGGCATCAAGGCCTTTTCGGTCATGAACGGCAAGATAGGGATGCTGCCGGTGCTGAAATTCTCTTATTACTCGCTCATAACCGACAGGAAGATGAAGATCCTAAAGACCCTTTATGGCGAGCCTGACTGCTGCACATCGCTTGAAGAGCTCAGCAGAAAGTGCGGCATGAGCCTGCCTCTTGTCTCTTACCACGTCAACGGCAACCCAAAATCCGAGGGCCTAAAGGAGATGGCACTTGTCGAGACTGCCGAGCGCAAGGGCAAAGTGGAGATAAAGCTCTCTATGATGGGCAGGTTGCTTATGGG
>CAYSUP010000064.1:0-5273 GCA_964434205.1 uncultured archaeon
GTGAGTTGTCGATGTTTATGGCTATGGCGTGTATATCCTCTCTGTCAAGCGGTGTTATAAACGTGTTGTCGAGTTCATCGATTATCTTCTGTTCGAGATCATCCCCCGTCATCTCAAAGTCCTTGATCCTATTGACCATTGCATGCAGCTCCGGCTCCGGCAATTTCTCTATGCCCTCTGCAAGTTCCTTAAATGCTTTGCAGGCTTCACAGAATATGCCGGCCTGTTGATTCATGTAACCGAAGAAGGCGACTTCCCTGGGCAGCAAGATGTCAAATACCCTTATTTTCATTATAATAGCACCCCAGAACTTTATGGGGAATTAATCGGCTCAAGAATAAAAAGTATCACATCTTCGAGGCGCACCTTATTAGGTCTGTTATAACATTCCTCATTAGGTCTGTTATAACATTCCTTATTAGGTTCGTTATAACATTACTAATTTGATTATACCCAATCAGTTAGTCGCTTTGCTTTTGGCAATAGCCCCTACCTGCAGAGCCATTAAGACCTCATGGCACCACCCGGTTGGTCCAGCAGATGCGCTTTTTCTCATGTTTGCTAACTTAATTCCTTTTTCATAGCCCCCGTCCTTTTTCCTTATTAGTATCGGTATGTCAACAGCTTTCAGCATAGGCAAATCATTCAGGGAGTCCCCAATCCCTATGGTTTTGGTATATCCCATGTTTTTTGAAAAAAGTTTGATTAGCGCCTTTGAAGCCTTGCCTTTCTCGCCTCCGCAGCCGGCACTCCAATACCTGCCTCCGCGCGAAAGCCAGATGCCCCTTTTTCTAGCTTCTCTCTTCAGCAGTTTCTCGTTGCCGGAGAATCTGAACGGTTCAGTATATTCACGCATCTTTGCCAGCCTTGCGAGGTTTAAGGGCAGTCCGGAATCAATGGCAAGTCCACCAACAGTCAAATCCGAGAAGGTGGTGATGCTCTCAAGGCCACTGACTTGCCTAAGTCCTTCCATCTTCTCGACTATCCTTTGATGCGCCTCACCAAATTCAATAATTTTGTATCCGCTTTCTTGCCTTTCAAACTCAAAATCAAACCCGAAATATCCCCGGGGTATGAAAATTGCCGCGCCATTCTCTGAAATGAACGGATCAGACATGCCAAGCTCTTTTTGAAAATGCTTTACCTCAGCGCGTGTTTTTGACGTGCAGATCACAACAGGTATCTCCAAGCGCTTAAGCTCTTCTAATGCTTCCCTAGCGCCGGCCGAAGAATAGTCTTCTGCGTCGAGGAGGCTCCCGTCCAGGTCCGTTAGCACCAGAATATTTTTGTATGATGTCATCGGATTTATCGATGTATATCGAGGAGAGTATTATGCTTGAAGTCAATTTGTTGATTCTCTTTCTAAGCGAGAGCTTTAGCGCTTGGTAAGAATAATTGGGATCCCTATTTGTCTTATCCCCTATCTCCCCCCAGGTCTTAAACAACTTTGGTTTTTTTGCGGCGCCCCATTCCTGCTTTAGCATAACAAGGAAATCCTTTAGTCTTTTCTCATCGGCGGACTTCTCCTTATCGCCGTAATCAATCCCGCCCATGCGCGCCGCCCTTTCAGAGCGCTCGACAAACATCTTATAGCCCTCATTTTCATAGATCTCGGCCAGCTTTTTCGGGTTTATGTGTATGCCATATTCCTCGGACCAGTACTTCAAAGCTGAGATAAAATCCGCCATCATATCCCTGACATGCTCTTCGCCGCCCGGGATGTGCTGGTAAAGTCCGAAGTCCACCTGCGCCATGCGACCCATCCCAAATTTTTTCCAGACCTGGCACAATACCGAGGTTTCAATGTCATAACCGTTTGAGAATTGTATGTCTTTGAGGGCGTCAATTGAGAATGCGCACTCGCCGCTCATCGGGTACTCTATCTCCTCAAGGCCCTTGAAGATTCCCATCTTTGCAAGCGAACGGAATGTGGGCAGAGCGCATATCCTTGACAAGCGGCCGCCGAGTGTCATGCCTTCCGGGGTCTCAGTCTTCCGTGTGTACACTGCCTTGCTAAACACAATCTCCGGGTTGCAAGTGTGGCTCTTAGAATCCGAATTCCATGAGTCTAATATGGGTTTACAGAGCGATGTGACGTAATAATTTTCAAAGGATCGTATGTCTGAGTCAAAGAAGCAGACTATGTGCCCGTAGGTCACTGGCACTGAGAACCATAATCCCCCTCCCTTGCCGCGCTTAAGCGAGTCTATCTCCGCTTGCGTGAGGATGTTTCGGTCCAGGAATATCTTGTGCAGCAGCGGGTCTAACTGGCTCATAAAACGTATGGAAAAGTCAAAGCGCCCTTGCATGGACCTTTGCTTGCCCTCTGGCATCGACTTTACAAAGTTCACTTCATTTGAAAAGATCCTGCAGTATTTGATGCAGAGGGCTAGCATGTATCTTATGAACTCAAAATCAGTGTTGCCGTCCTTGTCGCGCGAACCATCAACAATGACTAGTTCGTCTATCGCCCCCGCATCAATCAGCTCTCCCATCTTTTTAAGTATGGACTGGAGAGTTTCGATATAGAGCTGGGAGTTATTGTTGAACGTCGGCATCACGACTGAAATTATTACGGGATTCGTGCCGCTTTCCTCATAAACGGTCTTTTCCAGTTTCAGTCTTTCAATATCTCGCTCTTTGATTTCTTTTGCTTCAAGCAAGTCAGTGACATTCATCTCTTATCTGGCATAACTAGAAGCTTGTCTAATAAATAGTGTTAAAATTTTAGCATAAATTGAACGCATCACCCAAATACGTATCGCCTTCGGTTAACTGATGCTTGCCTTGCCCGTAGCATTCTTAGACAAGAATATGTTAACCGAGCTTAGGACTATAGTGAATATTATCACTGAATAGGTTACGTTAACTATCAAAGCTGCATGCTCTATGTTGTTTATCACTATCTGCTGGACTACGGCTGCTGCTGCAAGCCCTCTAGCCGAGGTTGAAGCTATGAGGTTTCTGTCAAAACGCCCAAGATTGCCGGTCAAGAGCTTTGAAGATATCCTTGCGACCATAAGCGCAAAGGCGATGGCAAAACCTATTGCGATAGGCTGGATGAGTGAAATATCAAACAGGAGGCCGATATAAACAAAGAAGAATGTCTTTAGGAAGAAGGAAATCTGCGAATAGAAAAACCTCTCCGTAGAGGATATAACCGCAACTCCGCTTTCTTCAATTGCACAGGCTTCTTCTTGGATTTCAGGCATGTGCCCCTGCATAAGGTTACTTGCAACCGAAGCTAGCTGGCGCGAATTCCTCAGCACAAAACCGAAGAATAATGCCGCTACAACCCCGCTTCCATGGAGGAATTCTGTTGTGACATATACTAAAATCAGGTAAGCTATCGTTATCATATACGACTTGTTCTCCTTAAAGACTTTTTTCACAGCAATTATCCATACTATTGCAGCAAGGATTCCCACAAGTATTGCAATGCCAAAAAGTAACAGGAGCTTGCTGAGAGTATTTGAAACATCAAATGTCTGCAGCATAATGACGTCCATTACTGCAAGGGAAAAGACAATTGTAAAAACATCGGTTAGTGTAGATTCCAAAGTCAATATGGAATAAGTTTCATTGTGCAGGCCCAATTCATTCAGTATCGGTATGACAAAGGCTGAAGATATGCCGCCCATCGCGAATCCCGCCAAAAGAGAAACCAATGGGTCACGGGTGAAAAAGAATATTATTATTGACACTATCGCTACGGATACAATGAAGTTGTACATCGTTACTTCCATGCCTTTTTTGAGCCCTTTCGCCAGTGAGCAAAGGCTTATGTTAAAGGCGCCGTCATACACCAAAAAGAAAAGTGCGAAGGTTGTGAAGAGAGGTGCAACCTGCGATAGTTGGGACGGCTGTATGTAATCCAGGACTGACGGGCCGACAATAAAACCCAACAATATAAGAAAAAGTATGTCCGGGACATGCAGTTTCTTGAATACAAACTCTGCGAAGAAGCCGAAGAACAGCACAAAGCTTATTCCCAACAGTATTAATGAGACATCTATCATGCTTAGTTATATGTTCGGCTTTAGAAAAACAGATTGTTGATTTTTTGGGTTTTAGGAAATGTAACGGGCTCGACGGGATGTCGAGGTGGGCATTGCTTCTAGGCACATGACCTCAAAATAAGTCGGGCACGTCGAGATTAACTCAATAAAACTGAGACGGGCTCGACGGGATTCGAACCCGCGACACCCTGGTTAAAAGCCAGGTGCTCTAACCAGACTGAGCTACGAGCCCAAAAGATAATGGATGCTTAGCTGTCTGCAGTTTTCGGTCTGCGGTCTTGTCTAAAAAACCGCTTAACGGGAAAAATGCGGCTATATTTGCCGTTTTGCTTTAAAAAGATAATTTGGGGCCGATTGCGTGCCTAGCAGCGAATTTACTTGACCCTCATGCCACAAGAATTGCAGAAAGTGCTGCTCCCGTCTGAGGGTGTTCCACAGTGCCTGCAAGCTATCTGCATAGACTGGACCTGCTGGTGCTGCTGCACGGGCTGCTGGTACTGCTGCGGATACTGGTATTGCGGCTGTTGATAGACAACCGCCTGCTGTTGGACCGGTTTTGTAGCTTGTGCCGGTTTCTGTTCCTTTGGCGCCCCGGCTATCATCGCGATGCCTGCTATTATTTGTATTATCCCACCTATCAGCATGAGGTAAGCGCCCAGTCCCAGACCCCATTTGATGTCAAGCATTGCATATCCGCCAATCGGCCCTTGGTAGCCGCCTGAGAATGCGGAGTTCGCAACACTCGTTATAAGCGTTTCAGTTTCGGGTGGCACCCCCCCAGCGTTGATCATAGGCTTTATACTCGGTATTATCGATGCCAGCGAAGAGACAATCACTATTATGATAATGAAGTACGCAACAGGCATTATACCCCCCAAGACGTATTTGACGCCCAGTCTCTTTCCGCTCTTTGCGCCTATGATGTCCATTATTGTGAAAATGAAGCTGGCCATCAGAAGCAGGCCGACTGGTATTATTGCAGCAAAGACTGTTGTCATACCCGCGCCCTTCTGGAGCGTGTTCACCTGCAGGCCGTTGCCGTCTATCCTCATCAACTCAACAGGCCCGTTTGTCTGTATCTCAGCGCTTTGTATATTGCCGCTGGCAGCATACCAGGGAGTTACGATGCCGATGAACATGACTATTGTGCCGACTATTCCCATTATTATCCACATAACAAATGCAGAACCCAGGAGCGCTTTTACCTGCAGCTCCTTTTTCTGGACGCGCCTAACTATGCCAAAGCCCTTGATT
>CAYSUP010000065.1:0-5236 GCA_964434205.1 uncultured archaeon
AGAGACAGACCATGATATACACAGCCATGTCGTTAATGTCGCTCCTGAGCGTTGCAACATTCGAGACCACCACCTCCCTTATCTTCTTGCCGATCTCTTCGGCGTCGGCAAGGGTCTTTACTTTCTCTTTGTCAAGTGGTATCCTCATAATCGCGCTGTCCGGCTCTTTCTTGGCGTCTACGACCTCGATGAGCCTTGGGAGGCCCTGCGGAACGGCGACCTCAGCTACACCTGCGTAGTGGAAGGTTCTCATGGTCATCTGTGTTCCCGGTTCGCCTATGCTCTGCGCAGCAAGTGTCCCGACAGCTTCGCCGGGCGCCACCTTGCATTCGGCATATATCCTTAGGGCATTATCTACCATGTTTTTGAGCTCGGCAGCATTCCTGACCTTAACATCCAAAGCCTTCTTAAGCTTGTCCAATAATAGCGGCGGCAATATCTCTGCTGCTCTGCTTATTTCTGCGTTAACGACTTTTCCATCCATTTTATTCGCCGAACTCTTCGTAGTCGATCATGCCGACTTCGTCGTCAAACTCCTCTTGCACCTCATGCTCGAGTATCTTGCTCTCGGAGATCTCTTCCTCCGTTATCGGCACGTCGCCGTCATAAGTCTTAGATACGTCAACTCCGTCCTCGCCGTACTTGAACTGCACTATGACACCACCTGAATCTTTAACGGTATAGTTCTCGTGCACTATCAAATCTTGTAGCGCGTTAATAAGCCTCCTTTGCAAATATCCGCTTCTAGCGGTCCTGATAGCGGTGTCGACAAGCCCTTCCCGGCCACCCATGGCGTGGAAGAAATACTCTGTTGGCGTTAGGCCACTCTTGAAAGAGTTTCTAACGAAACCCCTTGATTCGGGGCTCTTTTCGCCTCTCTTGAAGTGTGATGTAGTCCTGCTTGTGAATCCCCTGCTGATCCTTTCGCTTCTGACTGCTTGCTGGCCGACTGAGCCGCATATCTGCGTAAGGTTCAGCATGGACCCCCTTGCCCCTGACCTGGCCATGACTACGGCGTGGTTGTCAAGGCCCAGATATTTCCCTGCAATCTCACCGCTCTTGTCCCTGCTTGTGCCAAGGATGCCCATGATATAACTCTCAAGGCTTTCTTCAGCGGTCTTCCCAGGTATGGTCTCAAGTTCCTTGTTCTGGAGCTTTTCAATCAGCTTTCCTACTTCCCTGACTGCTGAGTTTAGGTTTCTCTCAATCTCTTTTATTGCCTCTTCTGGGAGGTCCGAGTCGGCTATTGATGATGTGAAGCCAAAGAATGTTATTGCTGCCGAGCCCAGCCGTGCAGAAGAGTCGATGTATTCCCGGCCTATGTCATTGCCGTAGGCTGCGACTATCTTGTGCAAGAGGACGCCGCCTATGCCCTCAGCGTCTATGGCGCCATTGAGGAGCTTGCCGCTCTTTATTTCGACAGTGACCATCTTCTCTACAGTGCTCTTAAGCTTCTTCTCTTCCTCAGGTATCATGTCAACGTATTTTCTCAGCTTGTTCTTGTAGGTCATGTTAAGGCTTCTCGGTAGCAATATCGAGAATACCTCCTTTCCTGAGAATGTCTTTTTCTTCCAATCAATGCGCTCTTCATATTTCTCGAGCTTTGCAGCCCCTATAAGCATCTCTACCTGCTCTTTTGTCAGCTCGACGCCGTCCCTGGTAAGCATGAACATGCCGCTGACGTGGTCGTGCTTCCCGCTGATGACTGGGCCGCCGTACCTGAGCGATATTATCGACTTTTTAGCATCCATCAGCTCCTCAACCTCGGCGGCAGCCTCCGGGTTTTGCGGAACGTGAAGGTTCATCTCGTCCCCGTCAAAGTCGGCGTTGTAAGGGGTCGTTACTGTCGTGTTGATACGGAATGTCTTGTACGGCAATACCCTGACTTTGTGGCCCATCATGGACACCCTGTGGAGCGATGGCTGCCTGTTGAATATCACAAAGTCGCCGTCCACTAACTGGCGTTCCACCACATCCCCGTCAGCAAGGGTCTCTATGGCGACATCCTTATTCTCATCCATGATCCGGATCCTTCGGTTTTCAGCCTTGAAGATATATTTTGCGCACGGGTACTCCGGCGCGTTCTTTATCATCTTCACAAGTTTGTCCCTGTTGAACTTAGTGACGCGCTCCGGCATTGTAAGTTCTTCAGCTATCTCTTTTGGCACACCAACCTCGTTTAAGCTTAAGTTTGGGTCCGGTGAGATCGGGGTTCTTGCTGAGAAGTTGACTCTCTTACCCGAAAGGTTGTGCCTGAATCTCCCCTCTTTGCCCTTTAGGCGCTGGGTTATGGTCTTCAGCGGCCTGCCGCTCCTGTGCCTTGCAGGCGGTATACCCGTTATCTCATTGTCAAAGTAAGTCGCTATGTGGTATTGCAAAAGGTCCCAAGTGTCCTCGATTGAGAGCTGCGGTGCGCCGCCCTCGATGTTCTCATATAACCTTTGGTTGATCCTTACGATGTCCCCCAATTTGTGCGTCAGGTCGTCTTCGCTCCTGTCGCCTGTCTCCAAGGTGATCGATGGCCTGACTGTCACCGGCGACACGGGCAGCACCTGAAGCACGAACCACTCGGGCCTTGCAGCATCCGGGTCAAGGCCCATTAGGAATAAGTCGCTGTTTAATATCAGTTCAAACCTGGTCCGTATCTCTGTCGGCCAAAGCCTTCTTCTGTCTTCAAAATAGTAATAGGGCTTCTCCCACTTTATCTCTCCCTGCCTTTCCTTGCAGTGCGGGCAGGTCTTTTTTGTGCGGGCCTTTTGGAACGCCTCCCTCTCGACTATAGCGCCGTAGACAAAGCTCATCTGTTCGACTTTTTCCCTGTATCGCGCTATCTCTTCATCGGTTAGCATGAACCTGCCGCATTTCCTGCAGGTTGTCGACAATATCTGGTAGACCTTTTTTGAGTACCCCACGTGCACTACCGGCCTTATCAGTTCTATCTTCCCAAAGTGTCCCTTGCATTCCTTTATCTTTCCACCGCATGTCTTGCATTTAAGGCCCGGGTCAATGACCCCCATCTTGAGATCCATAAGGCCGTTTTTGATGGGGAGGCCGTCCTCATTATAAGTGTCCGGGACTTCTATCGTTGCGACGGCGACCTGCCTTATGCGCTCAGGCGAAAAGACCCTGAACTTCAGCTTCTTGATCTCTTTTTTGGTTATCATTTTCCTGTTGTTCTGTTCTTCATATAATCGCTATTCTATTCTTATTTCTTCTTCTTGTCGTCAGTGAGTATCGATGTCGATATGCACATCGACTTGATCTCGTCCAGCAATAGCTTGAAGGCGTGCGGCACTTGCACCAGCACGGGACTGATCTCGCCGCAGACTGGGCATGCGAACTTGCCTGATGTCACGTCGCGGATCACTTCCTCGCCGCAGTCCGGGCACACCAGCAGGTCTGACCGGTCTGACTCGTCCACAAGCCGCTCCTTGAGTAAAAGTGAAGAGCCGTGGCCGATTAGGCAGTCCCTCTCCATCTCCCCGAACCTTAGGCCTCCTTCATTTGCCCTTCCTTCTGTCGGCTGGTGGGTGAGTAATGTGACCGGCCCTCTTGACCTTGCATGCATCTTTCCGGCTACCATGTGGTGCAGCTTCTGGTAGAAGATCGGGGCAATGTAAATCTCGCAGTCAAACTGCTTTCCACTTCTTCCGTCGTACATGACTTCCTTGCCGCTGCTCTTGAAACCCGCTTTCTTTAAGGCTTCGCGCATGTCAGCCTCTTTTTCTCCCTTAAAGACCGTGCCGTCGTTGATCCTGCCTTCCATGCAGGCTACCTTGCTTCCTATCATCTCCAGGAGGTGGCCTACAGTCATTCTTGAGGGGATGGCGTGCGGGTTCATTATCAAGTCGGGTACAATGCCGTCCTGCGTGAACGGCATGTCCTCCTGGCGGACAAGGAGGCCTACTACCCCCTTCTGGCCGTGGCGGGAAGCAAACTTGTCGCCAAGCTCCGGGTATCTGCCCTTTCGCACGCGCGTCTTTACAAGGCGGTTGCCGTTGTCAAGCAGTGTCAATATGACCTGGTCTACTATCCCTGATTCCCTCGGGCGCACGCATAGCGACGACTCGCGCCTCTTATCGCCGAGGAGTCCAAACTCGCCGATTTCCTCAAGGAATCGCGGCGGTGACGACTTTCCGACTAGGACATCTGAGGAGCCAACCAGCATCCCCGGGTCGACAATGCCCGTCTCATCAAGCAGCTTGTATGCCTCCGGCCCCCTGAAACCCTCGACCTCTTCGTTCGGCAGCTCAAACTTATCCTTCTGCCCGCCTGGGTACCTCTTCTCCTCTATCTCATATGTCCTGAAGAATGTTGATGTGCCAAGGCCTCTTTCGATTGAGGACTTGTTGAATATCACGGCATCTTCCAAGTTGTATCCATCATAGCTGATGACTGCCACGACAAAGTTCTGCCCGCTTGGCAGCTTCTCATACTCGGCTATCTCAAGGCCGTTCGTAGTCGTCAGGGGCTTTTGCCCATAGTGCAGCATGTTTGCCCTGGTGTCAGTTCTGTTCAAAAAGTTGGTGACATAGTAACCAAGTGACTGTTTGCTCATGGCAGCCCCCATTGTTATCCTCGGAGACGAGTTGTATTCAGAGTACGGGATTATCGATGCTCCGACACCCAGTATAAGCGAGGTGTCCAGCTCGAGGTGCGTGTGCTCCTCTGATAGCTCTTTAATGTCAATGGCGGTATATGCGTTTTCCTCTTCCAAAGAGTCTATGTACTCGACTTTACCCTCTTTTACGAAAGCATCTATGCCGAGTTCGCCCTTCCTTATCTTCTCCAGCTCAGCCTTTGATAAGAGCGGCTTGCCGTCTTCGGCAATAGCGACCGGCCTTTGGACCCTGCCCTTGTCGCAGAATATCTGTATCTCCTTGTTGTCCTCAAAGACGCCTACATTTATATCGATATCAAGCTTGCCCTGTCTTCTTAATCCCTTTATCTTCTTTGTGACCTTGTTTGGATTGTCGGCAAAACCGATTATCTTCCCGTTGACCTCAATGACATACTTTCCCTTGTCTACATTGAATTCAGTTAGCACGGCCTCTACATCCTTCGGGCTGTGCTCCCTTGTTATCCTTGCCGATAGGGCCAGGTTCTTGACTAATCCGCAGTTCTGGCCTTCCGGGGTCTCGCACGGGCAGAACCTGCCCCAGTGCGTGCCGTGGAGGTCACGCGCCTCGAAGTGCGGGTGGGTCCTTGATAAAGTTGATGTCACTCTTCGCAGGTG
>CAYSUP010000066.1:0-222 GCA_964434205.1 uncultured archaeon
ATATCAGTTGACACCGGTTATGGTATGAAATCCTATAGGATTGTTATCACCTTAACAATACCCGAAGAAGACAATTGTATAAATAATGGGGGGCCTGCTAAATTTACACTTTCTCTAGCTATACTTTAGCTTACAAACGCTCATAATATTATTTTAAGCAATTTCAGTATGCAAACCCTTCCTCACTCCTCTCAGAAATCTCGCCTCTCAGGTTCTTCTCAA
>CAYSUP010000066.1:232-5225 GCA_964434205.1 uncultured archaeon
GTAGTAGAAATGAGCGTACTACGGCGTCTGGAAAGACTTTTGTACCGACAGATGGTAGTGTATGGCAATTTAATACTGTGTTAACAGTATCTCCCGGTGGCGATAAAAATAACTGTGCGGAAAATGAGGATTCCGCAACATTACTATTGACATTGCGCTTCATTATCGAATAGATGCCCATTGCTGATTCCGTTCTACGAATTATTCTATCTTAAACCCTTCCTCACTCCTCTCAGAAATCTCGCCTCTCAGGTTCTTCTCAACCAGTTTCTTAGCCTCTTCCTTAGATGTTGAGGTGGACGGCACGTCAATGCAAATTACCTCAACATAAGCCGCTAAGCGCCTAGCGTCGGTAGGCGTAAATAATTCCCCAGCAGCCAGCCCGAGGTTCAGTGAAGCTGAACCTGGGCGTAGGTTGCATTTGCATATTGGTAGATGCAACCTAACGCTCAGCTTCACCAGCATCGCCTTCGCTGTGTTTTCGCCATCTACCCTCTACAATTCCATATTCAAATGTAGAGGGTAAGACAAAAGGCCGCAAGAGTTAATCTGGGTTACCGCTTTCGCCCGAACAGCTTCAAAACCTCTTTCATGAACTCCTTGAGGTCCGCTATGTGCTCTTCGACGGCCTTCCTGCTGAGCTCGACCTCTTCGCCGCCCACATCCCTGCCATAGTCGCCCTTGACCCTTAATCTGTAGATCTCCTCGAGCATGGGCCGGTAGTCTCTCGATAAATCGCCCTTCTCATAGAGCTCGCGGACTGCCTTCCAGACCTTTGCGTGGTCGCGCGACGTGGAGCCGTGCATCTTCCTCGCGGCCGCATACGCGAGGTTCTCGCCGGCTATGTATGCCCTACTGGCGGCGACCGGCAGGCTTATCCCAACAAGCCTCTCGGCCATCCTGAGTTCCTCGGCGCCGCGCTTCAATGAATCTTGAATATCATCTATGACCATGATTGTAGCATCCTCATACATTCGCCATTCTTTTCCTTAAGGAAGCTTAAATATTCCCAGACCTCCTCTTTGTCAGCTTCCAGCGGCGGGTCGTTTTCCCACTCCCGTGTCCTGCGGTACACTTTGGCGAACTTCCGGTCGCCTGCCGATATCAGCTGAGTTGGTATCTCATGCCTTGAGCCCGGCTGCACATGCTTGAGCAGCAGGAACGCCCTCGACAGGTGGATTGATACCACCCCCAGAAGGGTGGCGCTGACAACTGGCCTTTCCCGATAAGACTCGGAAGCGGATTCGAGCCACCGCTCTGCAGTCTCCAGCTTTTTCTCAATCATCGCACGGGTGGCCTTCGGTATCCCATGCATGAGGAAACTAGTGTAATAACCATCGGCATCATAGACTAATATACCGTCCTTAAGGACATTCACAAGGAAATCGTCGCCAAGGTAGTAGCTTTCCTTAAAGGAGGCCTCCGACATCAGCTTCTCTTCCGGGAGCGCGGAGAAAGAGTCGGAAACTGCCCTGACGACTTCTCCGAGGCGGTTGCGCGCCTTCCGGCCAAGCTTTCGCTTGGTTATAATCAGGATGTCTATGTCGCTGCCGCTCTTGGCTGTGCCCTTTGCGACCGAGCCGTAGACTACAAGTGCAGAGAGGTCGTTCCCAAGGCATTTTTTGGCCTTTTTCAAGAGTCCGATTATCGCGCTTTGGTATCTCTCCGGAAGACCTAGCAGTGCGTCGAAATGTGCAAGCCTCACCAACTCCAAGGCGATGCTGCTCTCGGGATTCAACTGGTATACTATTCGGTTGCTTTCAGCGGATTTTGACAGTATACCCTTCCCCAAAAGCCGGTCCAACGAGGCTTTCGTCGTGCCTATGCCCGTCTTGGCATCCCTCGCAAGGCCACTCAAGTAGACGCTTTCATAGGGCTTCCTGCTTATGAGCAGAAGCAGCCGTGTGCTCACCTTGGATGACAATATGCTCTCAAACATATGGCTATTAGATGCAGACTCTATAAAAATCACTCCAAAAACGGAGCGAACGCTCTATTTCCAGAGCGATTAGGATTCCACCCTAAAACTCTCCTCACTCCTCTCAGAAATCTCGCCTCTCAGGTTCTTCCCAACCAGTTTCTTAGCCTCTTCCTTAGAATAATTCCCCAGCAACCACGATAACTTCACAAGTGCAGTATTCGCAAGCATGTCCTCCCCCGGAATAACGCCCAGCTTAAGCAGGTCGGCCCCCTTGTCATAAACATTCATGTTCACCCTTCCAAACAAGCACTGCGTAGTCATGACTACAACAGTCCCTGAATCAATAAGTTCCTTAATCGAGGGGAAGATGCCCTTATTCGCCTGAGATATCTCGTCTGGTGTATGGCCTGGGGTATGCCCAAGCCCCGTACCCTCTATAACAAGCCCCCTAAAGCCCTTAAAGGCCTTAAACTGCTCGGGGAACATGTTTATGCTGATCTTGAGGAGGCCCACCTTATCCTCCATTTTGGGCTTTATTACGCACTTCCCGGAGTTTGTAGCGTAACTTTTGTTTGATTTTGTAGCGTAACCTTTAGTCAGAAACTCCACCTTATCTGTAGTGTAACCGACGCGCGCAATAGGCCTTGCGTTCACGGCCTTGAAGGCATCCCGTCTGCTGGAGTGCAGCTTGGCAGTCTTGCATGCAGGTAAAATCACGCAAAAGTCGTCTGCCTCAGACTCGTGCATACAAAGCGCAACGCCTGCAAAATCGCTTTTGGCGATGAATCTTGCAGCGCATATGAGATTCATCCCCGCATCGCTTGAGCCCCTGTCAGATGACCTCTGGGCCCCTACGAAGATGACTGGAACCGGGCATTCCTCAAGGACAAAGGCCATAGCTGCCGAGGCAACTGCCAAGTTATCCGTCCCCATGCCTATTATGATGCCGTCAACCCCAGAATCGGCCTCTTTCTTGACTGCTTCGGCAATCACCCCAAAGTGGGCGAACCTAAGGTCGTCGCTCCACATGTTCCTTATCAGTTTTGAGTCGAAGTTGGCTATTTTGCCCAGTTCCGGAAAGGCCTGCAGGAGATCTTCGGGGGTGAATGAGGAATAGACGGCACCAGTCCTGTAATCGACCTTGGAGGCTATTGTGCCCCCGGTGTGCAAGATGGTTATCTTCGGCAGTTTTGGGTCTTTTTTCACATGCAACGCGGGAAAGTCCGTAGTCTTGGCACCCTTCTGCATTTTTTTGACAGAAGTGATCTTAGCAGCCTCAACACCCACATTATAGCCGCTGTCGAGCTTTAGCGTTATATGCCCGCTGCCTTCGGGCCTCGGCATGAGGATGCCGATGTAAGTGACATCAGGAGTCCTGACCTCAAGATAATCACCCGGTTTGGCGTCTATTTTCATGGGTTTTTAACGTCTGAATCAATAAAAAACTCATGCAACAAGGGTGTGACATATGCGGTCGCTCAGACGCTCACCTGAAGGCCAAGGTAGCCGGGATGGATGCAGTCGTGTGCGACCGCTGTGCAAATCTGGGTGTAGTCACAGGCGAGATAGAAGAGCCAAAGAAACCGAGCGAGGCAAAGCGGATCGAGCAAAAGAAGGCCGAGATAGTCCAGCGCGTGACTGAAGTAGTCGAGGACATTGGCGCAAAAGTCCACAAAAAAAGAGAAGAGCTTGGCTTGACGCAGGAGGACCTTGCAAAGCGCATAAGCGAGCACGAGTCGATGGTGAAACGGATAGAGCACGGCTTCATCCCAAGCCCGGACATAGCAAAAAAGCTGGAGCATGCGCTCCAAATCAGGCTTACGGAATTAGTCAACCCCAATGAGCAAGAGTATACTTCCGGCCGCGGGGCAGGGGCATTGACACTAGGCGACATTATGACAATAAAGAAGAGATCGGACCGCCCATCCAAGTGAGTGCGCAAGACTTTGATACATCCTAAATGTTTTGTTATCCCCCTAAGCCAGCATCCCGATAAGATATGGCAGGGCAACGAATGTCGCTATCATGCTGCCAATGTTGATGAACGAGACGACAAGCAGCAGGTGCGTGAACTTGTTCTTCCAGAAATCGCGTATGCCCTTCAGGTCTTTTAGCTGGTTGAAATCCTTAATCGTCGGTTTTCTCAGCTTGGCCTCTACTATGCCACCAACCCATCCTGCGCCGACAGTCGGCAGTAGGGCCGTTATCGGCGAGGATAATGCTCCTGCTATTATCGAGAGGGGGTGCGCAAGGGCTATAACCCCCATTATGGCAGTGAATATGAGGTGCAGGAGTATCCAAAAGCCCCAATATCGCGGTATGCTGTTAGGGTCGTTTAAGGCGGAGGCCGCAAGAAGTCCGATAGTAAGGCCGGTCAGCCCGTAGAACACCCAGCGCCATTTGAAGCGGGATTTCGGGACTTCCTCAAGTTTAGCGAAATCTGTTTTCTTGCCCTCCTTCATGCGCTTTTCTATCCCGGCTTTATGGCCTTTTCCAACAACCGCCACTGTTTTGCCCTTTAACTCGCTTAACTTTCCCGCGATATACTCATCCCTTTCGTCTATAAGGACCCTTTTTGCCGAGGGTGCTATCTTTGCGAGCTCCTTCATCATCTCAGACAGGACATCTTCGTTTTTCAGCTCTTCTATGGCCTCTTCAGTTATCTCTTCAGCGCCGAAAATCGAGAGTATGAACTCCTTTGCAATCCTTAATTTCTCCCGGATGCCGGACATCTTCCAGGCCCTCTTTAGGGTTATTGCAATAGGTCTGTCAACGAGGACTACCTCTGCGCCCACCCTCTTGGCCGCCTCAACGCCCGCGACCATCTCATCGCCAGGGCGAACGCCAGTCTTTTCGCCAAGCTTTCTCTCAAAGGCCGAAAGGAGCGAGTAGCTCAGAAGGAAATATGCCTTGTTGCCCTTTATGAGCTCAGTTATGGGAGTGTCCTCCCATTTCTTCTTTTTGGTAGGGGCCTCAAAGCGCGGCTCGCAGAGCTCAAGGGCGACGTATTTTGGTTTTTCGCGTAGGATTGTTCTTTCTACCTCCCTGACGCTCTCTTTGGAAACGTGGGCC
>CAYSUP010000067.1:0-5124 GCA_964434205.1 uncultured archaeon
CAAGATACCTGTCCCTGAAAAGAGGCGAGTGTCCGGCAAATTCATCCGGATAAGGGGATGCAGGGAGAACAACCTGAAGGATATCGATGTCGATATACCTGTCGGCCTCCTTACGCTCATCACCGGCGTTTCCGGCAGCGGAAAATCCACCCTGATTTACGAGATACTCTACAAGGGTTTGATGAAAGAAATCTATGGGTCGCGGGAGCCGGCTGGAGACCACGACCAGATCAGCCTTGACTCGGAGATAGACAAGGTGATAGTCATCGACCAGAGCCCGATAGGAAAGACGCCGAGGAGCAATCCGGCGACTTACACCAAAATCTTTGATGAGATAAGGAACCTCTTTGCCGAAACAAAGGAGGCCAAGATACGCGGATACAAGCCGGGGAGATTCTCATTCAATGTCACCGGCGGCCGCTGCGAGGCCTGCCAGGGCGACGGCGTCATAAAGATCGAGATGAACTTTTTGCCCGACGTCTATGTCGAGTGCGAGGAGTGCAAGGGCAAGAGGTATAACAGGGAAACTCTTGAGGTCGCCTACAAAGGAAAATCGATTGCCGATGTTCTTGGTATGAGCGTCGAAGAGGCGCTCCCTGTGTTTGAGAACATACCGTCGCTCAGAAACAAGCTTGAGACCCTTGCAAGAGTGGGACTCGGTTATATCAAGCTCGGCCAAAGTTCAACGACGCTCTCGGGAGGCGAGTCGCAGAGGATAAAGCTCACGCGCGAGCTTGCAAAGAGGGCGACGGGAAAGACGTTATACCTGCTGGACGAGCCGACTACGGGCCTGCACTTTCACGATGTCAGCAAGCTGATTAAGGTCCTCAACGACCTGGTAGAGATGGGCAACAGCGTAGTCGTCATCGAGCACAACCTTGACGTGATAAAGTCGGCCGACCATATAATCGACCTCGGGCCTGAGGGCGGCGACGAGGGAGGAAGGGTGATCGCCAAGGGGACCCCAGAGGAAGTGGCGGCCAATAAGGACAGCTACACCGGAAAGTTCCTTAAGAAGATGCTGAAGTAGTTTTTCTGACTTACTTGAATAAAGTTCGTAGACGAACTTGACAAAGATGATAGACCTGCGCGCGATTCCGGACAAGCCCGGATGCTACTTGTTCAAAGATTCTGAAGGCAAGATAATCTATGTCGGCAAGGCCAAGGACTTAAGGAAGCGCGTGTCCAGTTATTTCCAGAAAAAAGACCTTGATCCTAAAACAGAGTTACTTGTCGGCCACATCGACTCAGCGGATTTTATCGTCACAGACAGCGAGGTCGAGGCCCTCATACTCGAGAACAACCTGATAAAGAAGAACCGCCCGAAGTATAATATAGACCTAAGGGACTCAAAGAGATACGCCTATGTGGTGCTGACTGAGGAGGAGTTCCCGCGCCTGCTCCTTGCGAGGCGAAGGGATGGCAAGGGGAAGTTCTTCGGCCCGTTTGTTTCGGCAGAAGAGAGGGACTATGTCCTTTCGGTGCTGATAAAGGCCTTCAGGCTGAGGACTTGCAAGAGGCTGCCGAAGAAGGCCTGCCTCAGGCAGCACATCGGGCTGTGCTCGGCCCCGTGTGTAGGCGCGATAGATAAGGGGGGATATGCGGGTTTTGTTTCCGCAGTTGAATCAGTCCTTGGCGGCAAGACTTCTAAGCTTGCAAAAAGGCTTGAGGCCGAGATGAGGAAAGCCTCCGAAAGGCGGGAGTTTGAGAGGGCGCAGGAATTGAAAAAACAGATAGAGGCAATAAAATACCTAGGCGAGCGCCAGAAGATGGAAAGGGGCAAGGAGTTTGACGAGGATGTTCTGAATTATGAGGTAAAGAACGGAAAGGTCTATCTCATGCTCTTCAATGTCGCGCGGGGCATACTCGAGAACAAGCAGGACTTCGAGTTTGATTACGTTCCTGAGTTTTTAGAAGAGTTTATCGTGCAGTATTATTCTGAAAATAAGATACCAAAGGAGATAATACTCCCGTGCGGATTGAATCCGGCAATGGCCGGCTTTTTTAAGGAAAAGCGCGGCAACAATGTCATTGTGACTATTCCGGAGCGGGGCGAGAAGAAGCAGCTGCTTGACCTCGTTGCCAAGAACATTGAGATCACATTCTTCGGCGGCGAGAAAAAGCTTGAGGACTTGAGAGAGAAACTAAATCTTGACAAGCTCCCGACCGTCATCGAGTGTTTTGACGTCTCGCATCTTTCAGGCACGTCCAATGTCGCTTCGATGGTTCAATTCAGGGACGGGCGGGCCGACAAGAGCAACTACCGCAGGTTCAAGATAAAGGGCTTTTCCGGGGCCGATGATTTCCGGTCGATAGGCGAGGTCGTGCGTAGGCGATATTCGCGCCTGCTCGCGGAAAAAACTGGGATGCCGGACTTGATACTCATTGACGGCGGCAAAGGACAGCTGAATGCGGCAGTGGCCGAGGTAGAAAAACTCGAGCTGAAGATACCGGCGATATCAATTGCAAAGGAGTTTGAGGAGATCTATGCTTTGGGAAACCAGCAACCAATCAGGCTCAGCGAAAGAAGTGACGCGCTAAAGCTTCTCCAGGAGATAAGAGACGAGGCGCACAGGTTCGCGATAAGTTATAATAGACTACTTAGAAAGAAGAAGTTGAGAGAATAATCTTGATATGGCAAAAACAGAGACAAAAAACAAGGAAACGAAGTTCAAGCTCGTCTCAGATTACAAGCCAAAGGGCTCGCAGCCGGAAGCGATAAAAAAGCTGGTTGAGGGCGTGGACAGAGGCAATCACTTCCAGACGCTCCTCGGGGTCACAGGCTCGGGCAAGACCTTCACTATGGCCAACGTCATCGAGCAGACGCAAAAGCCGACGCTTGTGATTGCCCATAACAAGACACTGGCCGCCCAGCTGTACAATGAGTTCAAGGAGTTCTTCCCCAATAACCGGGTCGAGTACTTTGTCTCATATTATGATTACTACCAGCCGGAGTCTTACATCCCCTCCAAGGACCAGTACATAGAGAAGGACGCCCAGATAAACCCAAAAATAGAACAGATGCGCCTTGCGGCGACTGCTTCCCTGCTGTCAAGGAAGGATGTCATCGTAGTCGCATCAGTTTCATGCATCTACAGCGTCGGCGACCCGAAGGATTTCGCAGGCATGGGCTTTGAGATAGCAATCGGCCAGGAGATGCCAAGAAAAGAGCTACTCAGCAAACTGGTCGATGTGCAGTTCGAGAGGAACGAAGCTGAGATGATGCCCGGACGCTTTAGGGTGAAGGGCGATACAATTGATTTCATCCCGGGATACTTCAACAACATAATCAGGATTGAAATGTTCGGCAATAAGATAGAGAGGATTGCCGAGGTCGATAAGATAACAGGTGACGTCCTGAATCATATGGACTACTTCTTTGTTTATCCTGCAAAGCACTTCGTTATTCCAGAAAGCAAACTCAAGGGTGCAGAGGATATGATAAAGGAGGAGCTTGACGGGCGCCTGCCTGAACTTGGCATGATCGAGGCCCACCGTTTGAAGCAGCGAACCCTTCACGACCTTGAGATGATCAGGGAAACAGGCTTTTGCAAGGGCATCGAGAACTATTCGCGGCACTTCGACGGCCGGAAGGCAGGCGAGAAGCCATTCTGCCTGATAGATTATTTCCCAAATGACTTTTTGATGATAATAGACGAGAGCCACCAGACAATACCGCAGCTTCACGCCATGTACAACGGCGACCGCTCAAGGAAGAAAGCGCTCATCGATTACGGTTTTCGCCTGCCGAGCGCTTATGACAACCGCCCGCTGAAATTTGAAGAGACTGAGAGGTATATGGAGTCGAATAAGACGGTATTTGTCTCCGCTACTCCGGGGGATTACGAGACCGGGAGGTCTGCACAGATCGTCGAGCAGATAATACGACCGACCGGCCTAGTCGACCCTGAGGTCTTTGTGCGGCCGATAAAGGGACAGGTCGATGACTTAAAGAAAGAGATAGCGAGGGTTGTGAAAAACGGCAACCGCGCGCTCGTCACGACGCTCACAAAGAAGCTGGCCGAGGAATTGACGGAATACCTAGCCGAACAGGGGATAAAGACGCGCTATCTGCATTCGGACATCGAGACCCTTGAGAGGAGCGAGATAATACGCCAGCTGAGGCTTGGGAAGTTTGACGTGCTGGTCGGCATTAACCTTTTGAGGGAAGGCATTGACATACCGGAGGTCGGCTTCATCGGAATACTCGACGCCGACAAGGAAGGCTTCCTCCGCGACGCGCGCAGCCTGATACAGATAATAGGCAGGGCCGCAAGGAACGTCGACTCAAAGGTTATACTGTATGCGGATAATCTAACCGACTCGATAAAGCAGGCTCTCCTTGAGACTAAGAGAAGAAGGGATATGCAGGTTGCTTATAACAAGAAGCACGGGATAACTCCAAAGACGATAATAAAACCGATCAAGGAAAAGGAGGTCGACCTTAAGGATGTGAAACACGTCCCAAAGACTGACATACCCAATCTGCTTATCGGCCTTGAGGCTGAGATGCAAGAGGCCGCCGACAAGCTGGACTTTGAGACTGCAATCAGGCTGAGGGACAGGATTAGGGAGTTTAAGAAAAGGATCGGGGAGACTGACAATTTCGATTAAGTCGGGCAGATCGATTAAATTAGTTGTGCTGATATCATAGTTGTGTTGATATTGATTAGATTAGTTGTTTTGATACCATAGTTGTGTTGATATCAGAATAGGTTATCGGCAGACTTATATCCTTCCGCCAGACCTCGGCTTGCCTCTCGAACCGCTTCGGGATGGCCCTCCGCTACTGCGCGAGCCGCTTCTTGATGGTCCTCTGCCTCCGCTTCTTGACGATCCTCTGTTGCCCCAGCCCCCGCCAAAACCTCTTTTCTGGCCGCCCCTGCTGCCGCCTCTAAATCCGCCTCCCCCCCTAAAGCCGCCTCCGCCTCTTGGAGGCATCTCATCATGCGACCTGCTGAGGAGCTGAAGCATCTCAAACTGCGGCGGCTCTTTTACGGTTATTGTGAATTCGTCATCCCTCTTTATGGCCCTGAAATTGTCGTGGTCGCGGGGCGTCAGCAGAGTAACTGCATCACCACCCTCGCCTGCGCGCGCCGTTCTTCCGATGCGATGGATGTATTC
>CAYSUP010000068.1:0-452 GCA_964434205.1 uncultured archaeon
GGGTAATTGTGCTTGTCACATTGGTTGTATACTCTCGCTGATGAGCGGTTTTAATATAAGAATTATACAAAAATGCGTTCTTATTTTGCTTTTAAGCAAATAAAACCCTAAAAACCATTTTAATACCCATTTCTTCTAATTTCCACTCTTCTTTCACTTTAAAATATCCATAAAATGGGACTAAGACGTGCTCGCTGCTATCGCTGGGACAGCCCGGCATTCACACGCGTGTCAAACAACCCTTCCGACTCTTATGTGACAGGGGTCCCGAACATAAAGATAACCAGGTTTGACATGGGAGACCCGAATGCAGAGTGGGAAGTCAGGATAGACCTTGTCAGTGACGAAGACATACAGATCAGGCACAACGCCCTTGAGGCCTCAAGACAGACCGCCGTAAGGTGGTTGGAGAAGAACCTGGGCAAGAAGGGCTTTTACTTCAAGATACGCAC
>CAYSUP010000068.1:462-5122 GCA_964434205.1 uncultured archaeon
GTTATGAACAAAGACATACAGATTAGAGATAATTCTATAGAAGCTTCAAGACAGCTGATTCATAGACATCTGGAAGAGGGAGCAAAAGGAAACTATTGCATGTTTGTTTCAGCATATCCTCATCACATCCTTAGAGAGAACAAGATGGCCGCAGGCGCAGGCGCTGACCGTGTCTCAAGCGGGATGAGGGAATCATTCGGAAAGCCCATTGGAAAGGCCGCTCGCGTCAAGAAAGGCCAGCTTATCATGTCAGTATCAGTACCAGAAGCAAAGATCGACGTTGCAAAAGAGGCTCTCAGAAAGGCCAACGCCAAGATACCCGCAAAGACCAGAATAAGTGTCGTGCAGCTGGCCAAGAAGACGACAACAGTCAAAGAGAAGGTAGCGGTCAAAGAGAAGGCAGTGCAAAAAGAGGCAATTGCGGCGTAGACTGTTTGTTGCCCTGGTTTCTGTTAGTTTCTGTTGGTTTTTGCTAACTCTTGCTAACTCTTGCTAGTTTTTGCTGCTTTTTGCTAATTTTTGCTACATGCCCGGGCATCTCATTTACTTGTTTTTAATCTCTTTAGCTTCAGCTCGCTCTTTAGCTTCAGCTCGCCTCTCAAAGAACTTGTAGATTTCCACAGCTACAAGGACACTCATGGATATCAGGCCTGCCACCGCCCAGTCAAATAGGTCTAGCGGGACTGTGCCAAAGGCCTGCGAAAGGCCCGGCACATAGATGACTGCTACCTGAAGCAAGAGCGAAGCGCCAACTGCAATTAGAAGCCATTTGTTCTTGAAGGCACCCACCTTGAATAGCGAGCCCTTCTCCGACCTGCAGTTAAAGACGTTGACAAGCTCAAGGAGGACCATTGTAGTAAAGGCCATAGTCCCGGCCTTTTCGGCGTTTATGCCCTCGTTTTCAAAGAGCGGGTTGTACATATAATATACGCCAAGGGTCCCGATAGCGATCACAGCTCCGACGAGCAATATGTTCTTCAATACGGGCCCGGAGAATATCTTATCGTTCGCAGGTCTCGGCGGCCTCTTCATCACATCATCCGCCTTCGGGTCGACACCCAAAGCCAAGGCAGGTGCCCCGTCGGTGACAAGGTTCATCCAGAGAATCTGCACGGGAATCAGGATTGTTTCCTTTATCGGGAATATCAAAATCCCTAAAAACAATGCCAGCACCTCGCCGATATTGCACGAGAGGAGGAACATTATGAATTTCTTGATATTGTCATAAATCCCTCTCCCTTCCTCTACGGCAGAGACAATAGTCGCAAAGTTGTCATCCATGAGTATCATGCTGCCGGCTTCCTTAGTGACCTCAGTGCCTGTTATGCCCATTGCAATGCCTATGTCAGCCTTCTTCAGCGCCGGCGCGTCGTTCACACCATCCCCGGTCATCGCCACTATGTGGCCGTTTGCCTTGAGCGCAGCGACGATCTTTAACTTGTGCTCCGGGTTCACGCGCGCAAAGACGGTGATATTCTCGACACGCCGCTTCAGCTCGGCATTGTCCATTCCTTCAAGCTCTGCGCCGGTCACCACATCGCCCTCAGGAAGGCCTATATCCCTTGCAATCGCGCGAGCAGTTATAGCATGGTCGCCGGTTATCATCTTGACTGCAACACCTGCAGCCTTGCAAAGGGCAATAGCGCCCCTAACCTCCTCTCTTGGGGGATCGATCATCCCGACCATCCCCAAGAATATAAGGTTCTTTTCCACCTCTTTCTCTTTCTCCACGACTTCCCTGTATGCTAGGCCAAGGACCCTGAGCGCATTGTTTGCAAGGCGGTTGTTCTCATCAACAAGCGCCTTCTTATCCGCCAAAGTCAGCTTTGTGATCTTGCCGTTGGCATAGACCCTGTCGCAGAGGCCAAGCACCACCTCAGCAGCACCCTTCGTATAAACGCATTTCACACCGTCGCATGCATGGACTGTTGACATGCGCTTTCTTTCCGAGTCAAACTGCACTTCATGGATTCTTTTATGCGCTTCCTCCAGCCGCTTTTTCTGCATGTCGGCCTTTTCGCCGAGCACAAGAAGTGCCAGCTCAGTCGGGTCCCCCATGCCGCCGCTCTCAAGCGATGCATTGTTGCACAAGACCCCACCGCGTATCAAGGTCTCAAGCCCCTTTATGCCCTTGGCATCAACCGTTTTACCCCTTTCCAATATGACACCGTCAGTCTGATAACCAGAGCCGGTCACCTCAAGCTCTCGCCTGTCTATGAAGATTCTCTTGACAGTCATCTCGTTTTTTGTAAACGTCCCGGTCTTGTCGCTGCAGATAACATCGCAGCTGCCGAGTGTTTCAACCGCAGGGAGCTTTCTTATTATTGCGCGCTCCTTTGCCATCCTCTGCGTTCCAAGGGCAAGAGCCATTGTCACGACAGCAGGAAGGCCTTCGGGTATTGCCGCAACTGCCAGCGAGACTGCCGTAAGGAACATAAAGGATAGATGCTCCGGCGTCCAGCCGACGCGCAGCATGCCTATCACAAAGACAACGACACAGATCCCCAGTATCATCAAGCCAAGCTGCTTTCCGACAACCTCCAGCCTCTTTTGCAGAGGGGTGTCTTCCCTTTCAGCAGCCTGCACCATAGAAGCTATCTTTCCAAGCTCGGTGTTCATGCCCGTTGTTGTAACGACTGCCCGGCCTTTTCCATAAACAAGTATCGTCCCCGCATAGACCATGTCAATCCTGTCGGCGAGCGACGCCCCTGGCTTTACCTTATCGATACTCTTGTCAACAGGCAGCGACTCGCCAGTCAATGCAGCTTCATCGACTCTTATTTCCAAGGACTCAAGGAGGCGCGCATCTGCAGGAACCCTATCGCCGGCTTCCAGGATTATGATATCCCCCAAAACAAGCTCGCTTGCCGGGACTTTCACTTCATGCCCGCCCCTTATAACGCGCGCAGACGGGGAAGTCATCTTCTTTAGCGCCTCAAGCGATTTTTCCGCCCTGTAGCCTTGGACAAACCCGACGATGGCATTTATTATGACGATTATTGCGATCACAATCGCGTCCATGGCTTCGCCTATGAAAAAAGAAACAGCGGCCGCCGCTATCAGAATGATTATCAAAAAATCCCTGAACTGCTCAAGGAACATGCCAAGCTTTGACTGGCTCTTTTCTTTTTTGAGCTCGTTTGGACCAAGGCTCATTAGGCGGGATTTGGCTTCGTCAGTCTCCAGCCCGGAGTCTTGGGTCTTCAGTTCGGCAAGAACCTGCTTAGCTTCTAGTGAATAAAATTCGGCACTTGCATTCGCAACACTAGGTTCACCATAGGTGAACCTGTGCGCAAGGTCGCTTTGCGACCTTCGCGGCGTCATTTTACCTCACTTGCCGTCCGCACAGGTCGGTAAAATTCGGGCATGGGTAAATTACATAGTTGGGAATTAAAGTACCTAATTGGGAATTAAACTACATGATTGGGAAATAACGGTTTTTTAGTTTTGCAAAATAAATGCAACCCTTAAATCGTCAGCCTTGCATATCCCCACCCTTCGGTTTTCGTCTTAGGCATCGCCAGAATGCGGCCCTTCGCATCTTAGCTTCGAAAATGCCTTTTTGTAGCCTTTTACTCTAAATATGCACAAAAAATTCGGAGGAGATTTGTTTCTGTCCCACTTTCGGGGTTAGATTAATGTATATCAATATGGTGAAAAGAGTCAGGGGGAACCGCGGGGGCCACTCCCGCCAGCAGCTAAGCAAGCACAGGGAAAGGACTACAGTCAACCAGCTGCTTAAGCTATTCGAGATAGGCGACAATGTGGTCATCGATTTAAACTCAGAGGTACAGGATGCAATGCCGCACCCAAGATTCCAGGGGAAGCCCGGAAAGATCGTTGGCAAAAGGGGCGAGGCATATGAAGTGTCTCTTATGGACGGCGGAAAAGAGAAGACAATAGTCACTACTTCTGCGCACCTGAAAAAGTCCGCGCCGCCGAAGAAGGCATAAACCAAAGAGAACGTGCAAAATCATTCTTCGCCAGCCGGCGAGGGACTTTTACTTAATCATCCAAAAAGCGTGTTTTAAAACTGCAAAAAGAGGTCGCGATAAAATGAATACAAAAGAAATGCATTCCGAGGAACCGGTCACAATAGCCGAAGTCAAGAAGATTTTGTCTGACATATCCAAAGACAAAAAAGAGATATCCGAGACAAACGAGCTAGAGTATGTCCAGAAAAAAGCCCTCGAGCACGCCCAGCACGCGGCCAAGGTCTCAATGAAAGACGCTAATTCTATGGTCACAGAATTAACTGGCGCTGGCCTTTCCAAAGAGAAGGCGATAGAGATAGTCAATTGCATGCCTGCAAACAGGGACGAGATCAGGGCGTTCTTTTCAAAAGAGAGAAAGCAGCCCGAAACCGAGGAAGTCGACAAGATGCTCGAAGTCCTTGCCAAGTACAAATAATTCTTTGCGATCCTAGCAAATGGAAAACGATAACGAGCAGCGGAGAGAGGAGAGAAGGGAAGAAAGAAGAGAGGAAAAGATACGTGAGGAGCACGCAATAGTCCTTGACTACCTGCCGGAAGGCGTAACCTCGCTGCCGGTTTACAAAAGGTACCCGGTTGCCCAGACTATCGGCACTAAATATTTTGTGCTGCTAGAGGTGACGCCAAAGCAGGGCGTGAATTTCCATGCCCGCGAGGAAGTATACGTA
>CAYSUP010000069.1:0-5076 GCA_964434205.1 uncultured archaeon
CTTCAACCTGCACGGCCGGCCGGTCAGAAGAGTCACGGAGGTTTCGGAGGTCGGCGGCCATGAAGGCGAGACTATACTCCTTGGCGAGATATACCGCTGGGACCCAAACAAAGACAGGGCTGTCGGCGAAGAGAAGGTAGTGCCTACGACTTATCTTGACAAGCTGGCAGACAAGGTGAAGGTCACAAAGAGGGACATACTTGAGGAGCTGAACAAGAGAAAGGCCGTACTCATAAGCCTTGCAAACAGGAGGGTCTTTGAGTATAAAGACGTTATGGCCGCTGTGAACGCGTTTTATCGGGAGGAGTCCGAGATTATGCAGGATGTTTCGCAGGATATCGTGCGCACACAAAAAAAGCCTCGCTGATCATGTGGAGATGTTTCGGCAAAACCCCGATCCTTGTTTTATTTGATTGAACTCCTGATTATTTGATTGGATACTGGGATTATTTGATTGAACCCCTGAATATTTGATTGAACCCCTTGACTATTTGACTGAATCCTTAACGCTCTTTACGCCCCTGTGCATCGCTGTCACCCCAGTCCTTGCAAGCTCTTTTATACCGTAGGGCTGGACCAGCTTGACAAATGCGTCTATCTTGTCCGGGCTTCCCGTTATCTCAACTATCATAGAGTCGGGGGAAACATCAACGATGCTACCCCTAAAGACATCGACATATTGTGTGGCTTCGGATCGGGCGTCTGCCTTTGCAGTGGTTATCTTGACTAATGCAAGCTCCCTGCAAACAGACTCTTTTTCAGTCAGCTCCCTGACCTTAAGGACGGGCACCAGCTTATTCATCTGCTTGACAACTTGCTCAAGTATGCGCTCATCGCCGCTGACTGTTATTGTTATCCGCGAGTAGTTCGGGTTATCTGTCGGGCCAACGCTAAGGTTGTCCATGTTAAAGCCGCGCCTTGAGAACATGCCGGCTATCCTTTGCATGACTCCTGGCTTATTCTCCACAAGAGCGGAGATCAGATGGAAGTTTTCGGCCATTGTTTTATTTCATCTGTTCTATCATCTTCATTGTTTTATTTCATCTATTCTATCATCGATTCTATCATTCGTTCTATCATCTATTCTATCATCTTATTTAATATCCCGCCAGGCGGGACCATGGGATATACATTCTCGTTCTTGTCTATGGGTATGTCAAGTATTGCAACCTTGCCTGAACTTATGGCTTCTTTTAGCGCGTCTTCTATCTCGCCGGGCCTGTCTATTTTCTTTCCCCATGCCCCATATGCGTCGGCCAGCTTGACAAAGTCGGGGTTGTTCTTAAGGTCGGTGTTTGAGTATCGCTTGTTGTAGAAGAGGGCCTGCCACATCCTGACGTTGCCTAGAGATGAATCATCAAAGATGACGTTGATGACGGGTATGTCATAGCTTGTGCATGTGGCTATGTCCTGCATAGTCATCTGAAAGCTCCCGTCCCCTGCCATGTTCATGACAGTGCAGTCCGGCCGCGCGACCCTTGCGCCTATTGCCATCGGGAAACCTGCGCCCATGCAGCCGAGGCCACCGGAAGTTATCCAGTTCCGCGGCTCCCTGATATTCATGTAATGCATGCTCCAGAGCTGGTTTCTCCCGACTTCAGTTGTGATTATCGTCTTTTTTGGGCTCTTGTCTATTATCTTTTGGACCTCATAGATTATCCTCTGCGGCTTTATCGGCACACAGTCAAAGCACATCTCTTGATGGAACTCTTTTTTCCAGAGTTCCAGTTTCTTGCCCCATTCAGTGTGCTTGCCAGAAACTGCGCGGGCAGCCTCTTTTTTTGCAATCGCTTTTGCAGTCTCAAGCATGTCACCTAAGATGAGCTTTGCATCGCCGACTATTGGTATGTCAACGCGCACATTCTTGCCTATCTCGCTCGGGTCTATGTCCGCGTGGATCATCTTTGCATTGGGCGCAAAGTGCTTGACATTGCCGGTGATGCGGTCGCTGAACCTTGTGCCGATAGCGAAGATCACATCAGACTCCTGCATCGCGAGGTTTGCCCACTTGTTCCCGTGCATCCCTATCATGCCTAATGCGAGCGGGTGGTCTTCAGGTATCGAGCCTTTGCCCATTGAAGTAGTCGCTATAGGGGCGCCAAGAAGCTCTGCCAGCTCCACAAGCTCGCGGGCGGCATTTGAGATTATGACGCCGCCGCCGATAAGCATCATCGGCTGCTGCGCGTTCATGAGTTCCTTTACTGCAAGCTGTATCTGCCGCGGGTGCGGCTTTGTGGTGGGATTATAGCTCTCAAAGGAAACTGACTTTGGCGGGTCGTATTTCTCTATCAGCCCGCGCTGGACGTCCTTTGGCATGTCTATGACTATAGGGCCCGGCCTGCCGGTGTTAGCCAGATAATAGGCTTCCTTGACGACCTGCGGGACCTCCTTTGCGTGCTCAACTAGATAATTGTGCTTTGTTATCGGCATTGTAATCCCGATTATATCTGCTTCCTGGAACGAATCGCCGCCTATTGCGGTCGTCGGGACCTGCCCGGTTATTGCAACGACCGGCCTTGAATCTATCATCGCATCTGCTATGCCGGTTACAAGGTTGCATGCCCCGGGGCCAGAGGTTGCCATACAAGTGCCGACTTTTCCGGTGACCTGCGCATAACCATTTGCTGCAAAGACTGCAACCTGCTCATGGCGGCAGAGGATGTGCTGGATTGTGGTCTTGTCGTAGAGGACGTCATAGACGTCCATGATTGCTCCGCCAAGTATGCCAAACATGTGCTTGACACCTTCCTTCTCCATCCCGCGGATAAGCGCTTCTGCCCCGTTCATGGCCTAATTTGGGTCTTTGGGTATAAAAATGGAGTTAGGTACTACAATGGGGGTTTGAGCTCAAAAAAATCGCTAAAAGTTAGGTACTACATAGGATTCCCGTGTTTTTGCAAGCCGTTTTTATCTTTTGATAAGTAGAGTTAGCTGATATAAAATGAGACCGACAACCGTCTCTAAGAAAGGGCCTACTCGAAAAGGTATGATGACCCCCGTAGCTCGTGCGCAGCAGATGATCCAGGCCGAAAAAAGGCCGAACGAAGTCGCGAGGGAGACCAGTCTTGGGAGAAAGCAGTTATCGATGCTCAGATCAAAGAGGAGTTTGGATTAAAAATGGCTACACGACCCAAATCATTAGGGCCACACCAGGCAAGGATAGTGAAGGTGCTATCAGGCGGTTTGATGCAAAGACAAGATTTGATGAGAAGATCCGGCTTGTCAAGCAGTAAATTCAGCCCTGCACTACGCAGGCTGAAGGCTAGAGGAGTAGTGCACGTGACTAGGGGTACAAAGACTAAAGCCGACGGTGAGGTGTTTCTTAAAGGCAAATGGCCTGGTGCCGGCATGGCTGTCCAGGAGCAGAGCAGGGGTGTAATCCTCTCAAGGATATACCAGGGACGGCACGGCGCTCACCGTTAGATATGGGACTAAAACACGGAGCATGCGTAAGAAGATTTAGCAGAGCTGATAGTAGGATTAGGTTGAGGGATGCAGAAATATTCGTAGCAACACTTCAACCTAGGATCAGTGAGACCGGTCCTCTATCAAGGAGCTTAACCACTCATGAACAGCATTTACTCAAACGTCTCTATCTACACCCTGAGGAGTTGATGACTGTAAGGGAACAAGACGCATGGATGCGCAAGAGAAGACTTAATCCTGCAGAGGGTTCGTCAACAATCAAGTCTCTTGAAGCAAGGGGGCTTGTGAGGGTCGCAAAAATCAATGGGGATGTACTCTTGGTCAAGAGGCTTAGAAATCTGACAAATGAGGGGACACGGCAGCATGAAAACCAGGTGATTTTGGCCAGGATGACTGGGGGTTACCTCGGCGGCCGCGAAAATGCGATGGGCCAGACTAGATAGCCCCTTCACTTCTTAAGAGCTTTGCTTTCTCCTTCTCGCCAAATGCATATCCCCCCGTCTTGCCGTCACTCCCTATCACCCGGTGACAAGGCACTCGCTTCGTGTCCTGGTTCTTGTTCAGGATGTTCCCCACTGCGCGACAGGCCTTCGGCTTTCCGGCAGCTGTGGCTACCTCTTTGTAGGTCATGGTCTTGCCTTTCGGGATCTTGGCGACTACAGAGTAGACCCTTTCAGAAAAAGAGCTCATTTCTCACTCAACGACAGTCCCTACAAACTTCTTGCCGGCTATCGCCGCGCGCATGTTGTCTATATTGCGGCCATTGAGGTTTATGCACTTTATCCCCGAGCGCTCGAGGATTTTAACAGCGACCATGTCCATTAGGTCGTAACGGCCCGCATCCTGCGGGATGTTGACTACTATCCTGTGGAGCTCGTCCAGTGATATAGAGTCAAGTAGCTTTGCATCCTTGTGGAGCTTTGGGTCCTTGTCGTAGATTCCATCGACGTTCGTGAGGTTGAGTACGAGATCAGCATCGCAGTATTCTGCGAGTATCGCAGCCACCGCGTCTGTGGAGTGCCCGGGCTCAGTCCCGCCCATTACAACGATGCCGTTCTTCTTGAATATCTCGCGGGCATCACGAATGTTCTCGGGGATAGTCTTTTGCTTCGGGTTGATGATTCTAACTACAGCCTTCGCATTCTCCCGTGAGGCGTCTATGCCCGCATAATCACAATCGGCTTGGTTCTTGCCAGCCAGTCGGCATATCTCGATGGCGTGCCGTGCCGGCTTCCCGCCGCCGACGACTAGGCCTATCTTATTCTTCTTGGAAAGCTCAGCTATCAAGGAGGCGAAGCTCTTGATGAACGCCTCGTCAGGCTTTTCCATCGGGGCCACCACCGACCCGCCGAGAGAGAATATTATGATCATTTCGTTAGTTTAGATAAGTCTAAAACAAAATTTTCAGTAAACAATGTGTATACGTCAGTATCCCCATTTTCATATGTACATTTTAGAATATAGCGACTAAGGTATGCCTGGGTAGTTTGAAGCTTCTCCAATTTTTCTATGTGATTCCCAAATGGATCGATAAATCTTAGTATAACCAAGGAAGCTATTCCAGAGATATCTTCACAGCTGTCATATTTCCAATTATTTTTTATTATTTGTGAATATTATTTTTATCTGAAAAAAGAAAATTGAATATTA
>CAYSUP010000070.1:0-5031 GCA_964434205.1 uncultured archaeon
GCTTTTATAATATCTCGAACCTGCTCTTGCGTAGCGCCAGTGCGCTCTGCAGCTTTTATTCGCTCACGCAAGCCCATATTGGCCTGTGCAAGCCCCTCACGCATTCCCCTTTCTTTCCTGAAAGCATCCTGAGCGACATTTCGCTCTTCGTAGAGCTGTCTAGTAAGTTCTCGGCGTTTTGCAGCTACTCTGCGCCTATTCTCAATATTATCTCTTGAGTCAAACCTGCCTTCCATAAGCTCAGTAGCCTGGCGCCGGTACATATCCCTTTCCCTATTTAGGGTTGCAATGACATCTGCACTTGCAGTCTTATCCTCCCGTAGTCGATCTATTTCCGCCGTTAGCTCTTCTTGTCTAGCTTCGTTTGCTCTCAGAACATCGCGCGCATCCAGCCTTCCTTCAAGGAGCTCATGCATCTGCTTTTGGTAATTACGAGCCTTGAGATCACTTTCTTCCAGGAGTTGTTCAGCCACTCGTTGGTCGGCCCGCTCTCGAGAAATCTTTTTAGCGACAGTTGCCCCGCCTCTCTTCATCCGGGCTCTGTAGACATCGGCCTTTTCAGCCTTCGCTGCAACCTCATTAATGCGCTCGGCACTCATTCTAAGGCGCTTTCCATATCTCATGCCCGGACCTGCAGATGGCACACCAACGGTCTTCCCTGCCCTTAAAAGTGCTGATTTTGCATTTTTGCTCCGAGCCATTTTGTGAGTGGTATTGCAGAAAATTAATCGTTAAAAGCTTAAAAACCAATAGCAAGCTTCATCATTATTACCGCGGTAAGGAGGATCACTATCAGGATGAGCATCATGTTTATGCGCCACATCCTCGACTCGACTTCCATCTGCCGCTCTATCTGGTCCATAAGGACGTCGGCAGTCTCTATCCTCGAGCGGATATCAGCATATTCCATGCTTATTATCCTCAGCTCATCGTTTATGCTCATCAGCTTGCCGTGGCCTTTTTCAATTTCCTCAAGCCGCTTCTTCAGCTCAGCAGGCGTCTTTTCTGCAGGCATTTTATATCATATCTTTAACGTCTTCGATTTAAAAAACCCTGCTTGGGTTTTCTGATGTTGAAACCAGACATAACTGAAGAGACGAGTTGGTTAGCCAACGTGTCGTTCACAAGGCTTGATATGAAGCCCCCCTCCAGGTTGGATATCGCGTATCTCAAGTCCGTTTCCCCGATTGAATCCCGCTCCCCCAGGGCAGCTATTGTCTTGGCCAAGGGGTCAATGCCAGCGACCATCCCATTTGAAAGCATTGTTGCTTCTAGTTCAAAATCCACTATGCCTACGCGAGCATAGTCCGCCAAAAAGTCCGCGCTTCGGGCTATCAGGTATTGGAAGCTTGACCGTCGCACTATCAGTCGCATATAATCTTTGATAAGGTCAACTGCGGGCTGTTCGTATTGGAGCGCTGACATCGCTTTGAAGGGTATCTTTTTGACAGTCCTTGCCGATGCATCATTCGATTTGACATTCACGCCGAAAAAATCTGTCGAGACTATTGCCGAACTCACGTTGCCTTTTTTGCCCGGATATAAGAAGGGATTGGCGAGCTGGGGAAGGATGTTCTTCCACCTCTTCTTGTCTATGCCTTCAGTTCCCGGCAGATAGGACACATATCCCAATATTTCACTGTCGTGCGGCATCTGGGAGTACTCGACAAGGTCGCATTTTATTATAGAATGCACCTCCTGGGAAATGGCTGCGCTCCAGTTCTTGGCTGTGCCGACAAGGTCTAGGGGATTCTCAAGGCGCAACAGGTCTATTGCCTTATCCATGAACTCCAGTTTTCTCTGGCGAGGGAAGAACGCTGCGGGCATTGTTGCCTGGATGTGCTTTACAAGGGTCGTCTGGTACTGGATAGTGTTTCGCAGGAGCGATAGTGTACTGTTCGCGTACTCGGATGCAATGCTATTAAGCATGCTCATGGGTATTAGAGAAGAGCCCAGTCTGTTTTTTTGGCTTATGTCGACAAACGGGCATCTAAGCATTACATCCATGATCAGGTCGTTTTCATAGCCGGCAGACAAAAGAAACGGGAAGCACCTGCAGACCATCGGGCGGTCTTTGTAGATAAGACAAAGCGAACGGTCACTGAGATTTATGCACGACCGGTCAGGCTTTTTCTTTAAGATTCTCTCAAAAGGCGTCCATGGGGAGGGCATCTGTCCGTAGTCTATTAAGTCCTCAAGGCCGCGGTGGTCAAATTCCCGCACGTCATTACCGGTAAGCCCCACACGGCCCATACAACAAAACCCGCACCTTGCACACTCAAAGCCCGTGGTTTTAGGGAATGCGGACTCCCATGGCATGTCAATGCCGTTCATATCCACCTTGTCCTTGAAGTATTCGAGTGCCATTTTATTTTTTGGTGCGGCAATTGAGGGTAATCTTTGGCGATTGAAGGTAGCATTCAGCGATTGAAGGTAATCTTCAGCAATGATGAGTGTAGTCCCACTTGACCGCCTCACCAAATTAAAGTTCGCTCACTACATTAAAGCCTCTTTTGATAAAAAACCACATAGGGGTACTTTTTGAACTCCTCGGCATCGACCTTGTGCCTGCCGTCGCACTTAAGGTAGAGCTCCCTTTGCTTTTTGCTAAGCTTGACCTTTGGCCGCAAGACGTTTCTCATAAGCAAAGACGGCCATATCTCGTTCTCGACAAGTATGCCGTTTTTCACTGGATAGTCCCCGACCCCCTCCCCATAAACTGCCTGCATGAAGAGATATGCCCTGAATTCGGAATCGCCGGGCATGTAATATTTGGTGTCTGAAGAAGTCTTTGACAAGGGAGAAGTGCCAAGCTCGCGGAGGAATTCCCTAACCTCGCCGCTTTGCATGCCGCGCTTCACTTTGTATGCACCGCCGCCAAGGGCTTTAACCCCCCAGTGCTTGGGATTCTCCCAGATTGGCGAACCCTCCTCAAGCCTGAAAGGCGTTGCCGCATGGCGCTCTATATACGGCGCATTTTTTTCAAGGAAGGCAACCGTCTCAAGCGCCTGCTCTCTTGTTTCTCCGGGAAAGCCAAACATTATGAATGCGACATTCGTTATCCCGACACTCTGCGAGTCATGGAGTATCTGCTCGATCTCGGCAACTGTCGTGCCCTTTTGCATATTGTTCAGCACAGGCTGGCAGCCCGACTCAACTCCCCAGACAAGGACGCGAAAGCCCTTCTCATACATCTTTTTCAAGATGTCGATGTGAAATCCGCGCGGATATGCATAAGAATAATAGTAAGCTTCAGGGAGCGTGTCAATCAATCCCCGCACCCTTTCTGCAGTCAATGTCTCGTCATGGAGCATTATCATCTCTGTCTTGTACCTCTTTTTGTAATGCTCTATTATTTCAGCAACACGCTCGGCACTATGCTCCCGGTATCCGCTGTAGATGGCATGGTGGCTGCAAAAGGCGCATCTTCCCCATGGGCAGCCGCGGGAGGTCATCAGGGGCAATACGCGCATTGGCAGGAAAAAGGAATCAAGGTCATACTGGGAAAAATCCGGTGTTGCCAGCAGGTCTATGTTCTCTATGGGCTTTGTCTCGCCATCATAGGCTTTTGTTGAGACATTGGGCAGCTCCTTGTATCGCCCGCTTTCTATCATATTCAAAATATCTATGAGTGCATGTTCGCCCTCGTGATGGGCTATGAAATCGGGCGAAAATATTTCCATTATGTCCCTGCGCGCAGTCCTGGTAAGAGTGCCTGGCCCGCCGATGATCACCTTCAGGCCCAACTCCCTTTTGACCCTCTGCATGACTTTTTTTATTGCGGTTGTAACGGCGGGCTTGTCATAAAAGTTCCAGACCGAGAAGCCGACGACATCGGGCTTTGCTTTCTTTATCTCGCCAAAAAGGTGTTCGGGAAGCCATGAAGGCCACACCATCTCGCGCATGAAATGCGTCAGCTGCCAAAGCTCATCAAGGGCCTCCGGGTTTGTCTTGTCGCAGATATTGCTTGAGGTGGCCATCCTGTAGCTCGACTTAAGGAAGCTGCGAAAGGCCGACTCGCCGATCTCGTTAACAACATCGCGGTAACCCTGGGAAAAGAGCCAAAATACCGAATCATCAATCAGGCACTTGAGGGTTTCGGGAGAACCTTGTACCAGACGGGCTTCTATGCCCGACTTCTTGCACTCGCCGAGAAGGTGGGCCATGCCAAGGTCAGGGACACACCTAATCCTTGGTTCCTGGCGTTCTATAAGAGCGATCCTCATTTTACAATAGCGAGAGCTGCTAGGCGGGCGGACTTATTTGGGGATGAACAAAAACATGACCCATATGAAGAAGATTATTACGAAGATATGGGCGATAAACAGATAACCCACCCCTATCCAGGGGTATTGGAAGACAAAAAGGTATACCAGTACCCCTCCGACGACAAGGGCGATCGTAGTGTTTCCCGTCCAGTTCCTGACAAAGCCGAATATCGTCATGACTAAGAACAACTTCACAAGGAGCCATATTGTCTCCAAGTCCCCGAAAAACCCGAGATCCATCGTATATTGACGATTTGTTGTGGTGATTTGTTATACGCTAATTACGAAATACTGCCATATCCTTACGGCGGCAGCGGCTGCCTGTAATGCATCATCTCCCTCTGCTGCTGCTTTGCGGCCATGCGCTCCCCTATGTTGCCCCTGACTATGTCGCCGCCCCACAGCATGTCAAAGCCGTGTATCATGATGAAGAACAGGGCAAGGACCAGGATTGCCATCATGCCGTTTGCATAAAAGACGAAATAATAGGCAAATATCAAAAAAACAGATGTTGAGAGGATGCCCCCGCCCAGATTCATATGCATATAGCCATATAGCATGACAAGGGCCACAATCTTGAGGCCGAACATCGTGTCGCCTGCAACATTGCCCATGCTAAAGAGGTCTGCGAAAAGGATGTTTAAAAGAAGGCTGATCATTTTTATTATTTGTTGTGTTTTGACGGCCTTTGTCGCTATCAATTAATTTTTCGGTAATTAATTAAATTTTTGATAATTAATGGTTATGCAATAAAAAAGCTAAA
>CAYSUP010000071.1:0-4976 GCA_964434205.1 uncultured archaeon
CTTCTACTTGCGTTGGCCTTTGCAGTGACAATAGGCAGCGTGATGAGCCCTATAGGAAACCCGCAAAACCTGTTGATAGCGATAAACGGGGGCATGCAAAACCCGTTCATAACCTTCTTTTGGTACCTGCTCGTGCCGACTATGATAAACCTTTTGGCCTGCTATTTTTTGCTAAAGCTGTTTTACAAAGAGGAGTTTAGGAATGGGCCGATAAACCACTCGCAAGAGCCCATAAAAGACCACAGGCTGGCAATTCTATCCAAGCTCTCGCTGATGCTGATAATTGCGCTGATCATAATCAAGATAGCGATAGTTTTCCTTGAGGTCAACTTTGAATTCAGGCTTACTTATATTGCCCTTATTGCAGCCCTGCCCATTTTGTTGTTCAGCAAGAAGAGGCTCCAAATAGCTAAAAACATAGACTGGCACACACTTATTTTCTTTGCTGCAATGTTTGTCCTGATGGAAGCAGTCTGGGAAGCGGGCTTTTTCCAGTCAGTCCTTAACGGCGCACATGTTGAAATAACCTCGCTGCTTATGATTTTTGTCGTCGGCATACTTTTGAGCCAGCTAATTTCTAATGTCCCGCTAGTAGCCCTCTACTTGCCTATGTTGATCCATGCTGGCGCCGGTGCCAAAGAGATGGTGGCTCTCGCCGCAGGAAGCACTATAGCCGGCAACCTGCTCATACTCGGGGCGGCGAGCAATGTGATAATAATACAGAATGCTGAGAAGAAAGGAGAAACACTGACTTTTTTGGAGTTCGCAAGGATTGGGATACCGCTGACGCTGATCAACGTCTTGATTTATTGGGTTTTTTTGTCCATAATGTGATGGTATCGGCCAAATCAAGCAGGTTTTGTCTCGCAATAAGTCTAAAAAACCTGTTTTTAAACATTTACTTTCTAACATATCTGTCGCATTTTGGCGTAATCCTGAGTTCTGCTGCGAACAATTATGACGGAATTACAATACAGTGCGGTACAAACGCCCCCTCTGGGTCGACTCGGCCAAGAGCGCGTACAGCGCATCTATGAGGTTTGAGTGTTGTAGGGGGCTAACTATAATGGTCTGCAGTCTTCAGTCTACGGTCCTCGGAAAGGACTTGGGATCAAAGACTCCGGGCTTTTATTTGGCGCGCGAGCGCTGTCAATATGTTTGACGCTTTACGGGAAACCGACGATGGGGTGGTAATGCGGCTCTGGGTTGTGCCCGGCGCTTCGCAGACTGCCCTTGGCGAGTACGATATCTGGAAGAAATCACTCAAGTTCAAGACCTCGGAGCCTGCTGAAAAAGACAAGGCCAACAGGTCGATATTGGTGTTTTTTGAGTCCCTGTTCGGGAAGAGGACCCTCCTTGTGAGTGGGGCAAGGTCCAAGCAGAAAGAAGTACTCGTTCTCGGCGCCACCCAAAAAGAAGTGTTGAATACTCTGGGCAACCTTAACAAGATAGGCTAGCGTCAAACGCCTGCCAGAATGTAAAGCTGCTAAGAACCGACCAAACCAAAAACAGTGCAAAGCACTGTTAAAAACTGCGGTCATGAGCTGTAAAAAACGGCAATGGGCCGCAATGCAGCCAAGTGCTGCAAAAATAGATCATACATAAACGGAGAAAAATAAAATGAGTAAAGCACCAGTAGACATAATAAAATACGTAATACATGCTGAAGCAGAAGCTACCGGACTTGTTGAAAAGCCGGACCTGATTGGGGCGATTTTCGGCCAGACTGAAGGCCTCCTTGGTGAGGACCTCGACTTGAGGGAATTGCAAAAATCCGGGAGAATAGGCCGCATAGATGCGGACATGGAAACAAAGAACGGCGTAACAAAGGCAAAAGTCACGATACCGTCAAGCCTTGACATGGTAGAGACATCGATTATAGCAGCGGGCGTAGAGACGATAACACGCGTCGGCCCGTGCGATGCAAAGTTCAAGATATTGACGATTGAGGATGTGAGGGAAGACAAGAGAAAGGCGGTAGTCGACAGGGCTAGGGAGATACTAAAGACCTTCATGTCGTCCGAGCTTCCGGACTCAAAGGAGATAAGCGACGAATTAAGGGAAGGCCTGAGGAGCGATAATATAACGACCTTCAAGGGACTTGACGCCGGCCCGGCTATAGAAAGCAGCGAGAGCATAATAATCGTTGAAGGCCGCGCTGATGTTTTGAACCTTTTGAGAAACGGAATAAAGAATGCGATCGCAGTAGGCGGCATAAAGATACCGCCGGAGATAGTCGACATAGCAAAGAACAAGATAGTTACTGTCTTTGTAGATGGCGACAGGGGGGGTGACCTGATATTAAAATCTTTGAAGAACGCAGGCGTCAAAATAGACGGCGTTTCGCGGGCTCCTGCAGGAAGGGAGGTTGAAGGCCTTGCAAGAAAAGAGGTCATCATGTCCTTGCGCAGGAAGCGCTCCCCGGAAGAGGCTTTTGCCGAGATAGAAGGCCTTTCCAGTGGCGGGCCAAGGCGAAGGGAAGATGTCCCCGAAGCCGGCGAAACCCCGGCTGAGGGCGGTATAGCAGCTGCCCCCGGAACCGGCGGCGAGTCCCAGGATAGAGGAAGGGACCGCGGGGGAAGGGACCGAAGAGGCGGAGACCACAGGCTACGCGACAGGCCGCCAAGGGACGGCGGAAGGGACCGAAGAGGCGATAGAGGATCAAGAGACAGGCCTCCAAGGGACGGCGGAAGGGACCGAAGAGGCGACAGGGGGCCGCCAAGAGACCGCGGCGAGCGGATTGAAAGGCCGCCAAGGCCTCCACGCGACGAGCCTGTAAGGACGACTGAGGGGGACATGATGCTTGAGAAGCTCAGCAGCATAAAAAACCAGGCACTGCTCCTTGATGAGAATCTCCAGGAGATTAAAAAAGTTGACCTTGACTCGCTGAAAAAGGAAAAGGAACTTCATAAGGCGACGGCATTGATAATCGATGATGTGATAACAAATGACGTCCTGAAGCTGGCCGAGAACTGCAAGTACATCGTGGGCATCACGACTGCAGGGAACATCAATGTGCCGCCGGGAAAGACCTTGGTGACAAAGTTCTAACAGCTCGAGGGGTTCTAACGGCTCCGGGAGTTGTAATTTAGTTTTTGTTTTAGTTTTTGTTTTTTGAGCTGGCCGAGTTTAAGCTCGGCCAACAGTCTTTTTTATCCGGGTTTTTTTAGCGGATCTTCTTTTATTCAATCTTTTATTTGCTTCATTGCTCCATACGTGCCCATTTTGACATAAATCAGGTTATTTAAAACCATACCGTAAATTATTTGGGGAATATGGATTTTGATGATACTTCCCAGGTCCCATTACCAAGAGACCCTTTGGGAATGATAATCGGCCAAAAAAAGGCTGTTGAGGTTGCGAGGATAGCTGCGCGGCAGAGAAGGCACCTCCTTCTCGTCGGCCCGCCCGGCATCGGAAAGAGCATGCTTGCAAAGGCACTTGCGTATCATCTGCCAAAGGCCACAGAAGAGATAGTGATTGCACACAACCCAAAGACGCCAGAGCGGCCATTTGTCTTTGTGAGAAGCGCTGACGATCTTGACAAGCAAAAGAAACTCGAGAGAAAATCTAAGGGAAAAATCATAGAGCCCAGTGAAGTGCCAAAAGAGGTGGCGGAGCGGCTTGGTTTTCGCTGTATCAAATGCGGAAAGATAAGCCCGTCTGATGAGGATTTATGTCCGCATTGCGGCGAGCTGAAAACCAGTAGCAGGATAAAGGGCTCGCCATTCTCCGATCTTTTGTCCCAAGTCTTCAACGTTGAGATGTACGAGTATCCGGAAGAGGAAGTGCATGTTACGGAAACCGGCAAAAACGGCGGCGAGGAGATAATAGTTTACCAAAATGCGGACGGCCGGAAAGTCAGGGTCATTGACAGCGATACTTTCAAGAACATGAGTGAACTTGAAAACCTGAAGAAAAGCAAGGTCCTTGTTCCTTTCAAGAGAAACACCTTTGTCCAGGCTACCGGGACTTCTGAGACTGAACTTTTGGGGGATGTGCGTCACGACCCGTGGGGAGGGGTTCCGGAAGCTGGCGGCGCGCTTCCGTATCAGCGCGTGGTCCCGGGTGCAATACATGAAGCGCATGAGGGCGTCCTTTTCATAGATGAGTTGCCGCAACTCCAGAATTTGCAGCATCACATCCTTACTGCCATGCAAGAGAAGCATTTCCCGATAAGCGGGATGAACCCCACCTCTTCAGGTGCGGCAGTTAAGGTCAATAAAGTCCCGTGCGACTTTGTCTTTGTCGGCGCCTGCAATATCAACGGGCTTGAGGGCATATTACCGCCGCTTAGATCTAGAATCATAGGGAGCGGGTATGAGCTGCTGCTGGACACAACAATGCCCAAGACCAAAGAGAATGTCGAGAAGATGGCACAATTCTTCTCGCAAGAGGTCCTGCTTGATGCAAAGATACCGCACGGTACAAGAGATGCTGTTGACGCGATGATAAAGGAGTCCGAAAAGCGCGCATTGGAAGTTGACGGGGCCAAGAATGCCCTGACGCTAAGGCTTAGGGACCTTGGGGGCGTCATAAGGCTGGCAGGGGACCTGGCCAAATTAGAAGATGCAAAGCTCATCGAGGCAAAGCATATCAAAGAGGCGATCAAGAACAGCAGGAGCGTCGAGCAGCAGCTGGTTGACAAATACGGGAGCATCGTGAAAGGCCAGGCTAAGGACAGGTCAACAAGCCACCTGATAACCGAGGAAAAGAAAGCGACCGGGTATGTCTAAGCATTTAGCACGTTTAATCCGTTATATTTCTAATTCTCCATGGCTTTTGAATATCTAGAGCATGAGGCCGACGTAGGCATCCGCGCGACAGCCGATACTTTGGGCGAGGCCTTTGAGGACGGCGCTAAGGCGATGTTCAACACCATGGTTGACATATCATTGGTGCACCCGCATGATAGGGTTATTGTCACTGCATCTGCAAAGAGCCCGGACTCGCTGTTTGTCGAGTTCCTCAACAAG
>CAYSUP010000072.1:0-4970 GCA_964434205.1 uncultured archaeon
GCATTCAGCTTTCCGAAGTATCCGCCAAGCAGCATCTGTAGCTGGGCTCTCATGGGGATCATCGGACTTCTGAGCTCATGGGAGGTTATTGACAGGAATTCTGTTTTTACTTTATCCACCTGCTTGCGCTCTTCGTCAACGTGGCCCAGAGCCTCAGAAGCCTTGTTAAAAGACTCTGCGAGTTCCTCAAGCTCATCATTGGTTTTGATATCGACTTTTGCGCCAAAGTCGCCCCTTTTCAGCCGCTCAGTCGCAGCTGTCAGTTTTGACAATGATCCTGAAATAGACCTAGATGCAAAAAACGCGATTATCAGACCGGCTATAATTGATAGGAGGGCAAAAAGCACATTGATTATCTCGACCATCCGGGAGTTGTCAAGCACCCTGACCCGGTACATCCGGGTAACCTGCGCTTCGACCCCTGCCCAATCTTGGTAAAGACTGGCAAGTTCAGCTTTATAAGTGTCGTACTGGTCGCTCACTATGAATTGGTATGCGCCGCTGGCATTGTGCTGCGCCATCTTCTCAAACGCTGCAGTCTCCAATTCTACAAGCGCTAGGTTAACTTCATCCAGTTTCTTCAAATCGCTGTTAACGCTATCCTTCAATTCTTGGGGGCGTATGCTTTGATTAAGCAGGTCTCTGGCCTGCACTCTCAGGAGGTCATCCAGCTTAATCCCAGCCTCATCATATTTCTTCTTATGCTCAATCACCTTGTCCCACTCGCCTTTTGTTGCACGAAGGAGCGCAGCGTGGGCATTGCCGGTTAAGATGGCATCATAACCTATCACCTGCTCGGACATTATCTCCAGCGGGGCCTCAACGTCCCTCAGGGCGGTAGCATCATTGGAGATCTTGGTGTTAAGGTCATAGGTCAGGACAACCATGGTAACCAGCAGAGCGAGAATCAGCGAGAAGCTCAAAAGCAGCTTCTTACGTATGCTGCCAATCAAAAACCGTCTAATGCCGACGCCTTTTTTCTCGGATTCGGGTTGCATATTGGATTATTTTAACGGTGATTGCTATTGACCGATGCAAGGCGCTGCAGATTCGCAAAACACTTGACAAGCATTAAGCCGGCAAGCATTAGACTCAGCTGAACTACACTACCTTGTCGACGAACATTCCTGTCTCTTGTATTAGCTCGTTCTGCTCTTTCACGCTCAACGCGTAGAAGACTGCTTTGGTCTTGCTGCTCTTTATCTTGTTGACAAGGACTTGGATGAACTTTGCCACGGGCGCTCTCTGTTCGTAGACCAGCAGGTTGGTAACCGAGTCAAAGATCAAATAATTAAAGCCGTGATTCAGCATATTGGAGACGGCCATCGATATCTCAGTTAAAGCTGCAGGGGAGCTCATATAGTAGATGCCGTCCGCTTGATCCGGGACATCCTTGATGGTCTTGGTGATTGCATCGATGAACACAATATTGTCAACATTCACCCCCTTGCTCTTGAAGGTCTCCTTGAGCGAGGATGCAGTCTTGTTTATCGTAACATAAGTAACAGTCTTTGCAGCCAGCTTCTTGACTGTTTCGATGACGGTATCGTTATAGCCGATACTGGAAGCAAGCAGAAGGACAGTCTGGTTTTCCTCGAGCTCATCAATGATGTCCATGTTTTGTCAAATCATCCTACAAGCTTTTTGACCCTCTTCAGAAGCTCGCCTATGTCAAACGGCTTTTGTATGAAGTCTACGATGTTATCTCCAAGGAGTTCCTCCTTCTCAGCCTCCGAGACACGAACAACACTCAGATAAGCGATCTTGATGCCTTTTATCTGCTTGACGACTTGTCTCACAGGCGTGCCAGGCATCATGATGTCCATCAGTATCAGATCTGGCTTCGCCTTCTTCAGCTTTGCCAAACAGTCGTCGCCGCTGACTGCGGTAATCACAGCATACCCGGCGACCTTCAAAACCGTTTCCACGGTGGTGCGGATATCCTGCTCGTCGTCCACTACCATTATCGTCTTTTTCGCCATTCTTATTTCAGCACCCGTTTAACCTCTTTAATGAGTGTCTCTGGACTAAACGGCTTTTGCACGAACGCCTCCACACCGTCCATCTCCACGTCCAGCTTTGGGACTATAGATACATATATCATCTTAGTGCCGCCGTTGACCCGTTCCTTGAGCAATCTGAGGATGTCATAGCCCGAGAGTGTAGGCATCCGGATGTCCAGCATTATCAGATCAAAGCGATTTATGGCTATCATATCAATAGCCTGTGCGCCATTGGTCGCCGTAGAGACAGAGTATCCTTCCTTGGTCAATATATTCTTCACCGACGATAAGTCGTCGAATTCGTCGTCTACAACCAAGATTTTTTTTGTCATTTTAGAGAGGGCTTTAAGGGATTGGTATATAATGATTGGGTAAATATAAACGTGTTTTTAGGCAAAAAAGAGAAATGTAGACAACGCGCACATTTTAATAAACCGCCCCGTTTATTAGGCATTGGAATGGCCAAACGCAAGTCAGCAAAAGCGAAAAAGGCGAAAACCTATTCAAGTAAGGCGAGAAGGTCTTTGAAGAACAAAAAAAAGCCTATGAAAGAGGCAATAAAACCGATAAGAAAGCCTTTTGCAAAGAAGAACGTCAAGCTCGCGATGATGATGATAGTCCCGTCTGCGCATTACTTCGAACGCAATGCCGCCGTCGTCAGGATGATGACTGACTCAGGCCGGCCCGGCGTGTATATCAGCTTCCACAGGCCGTTCGGAAACATAATCAAAGTCCTGAAATACTACGGCGTCAACACGGACAAGCTGGCATTTGTCGATGTCGCGACTGCGACGGCTGGCGAGAAACGGGAAAATCACCCCCGGTGCATTCATGTCTCAAAAGAGGCGAGTGTGGATGAGATAATCAGAGGGGTGCATAAGTCGCTTGGCAAGCTGAAAGGGAAGAAATTCATATTTGTAGACTCGCTCACGACAATGACTTTTTACAAACCGGTGAAAGAGACGCTCCGCCTCTCAAAGCTGCTTATTGAGAAGCTGGAGAAGGAACATGCCAATTACCTTATATTGAACGTCTCCGAAGAGCTCGCTCACCAGGAGTTCATAAAAAAGATAGCTAAGGACGTGGATGAGATAATAAAACTAAGATAGATAATGAGGGTACTAAGATAGATTTAATGAGGGTAGATAATGAAAGCGAAATAAAGAAACCGGCGGAGTTGAAATAAAAGATAAACGTTTAAAAATGATATTCCAACAAAAACTTGAGGACGAGCTGAACAAGCTCCCTGAAGGATGGATAGTGATAATTGAGACTCGGGCTGAAGAATCCACAGAGGTCACATTAGAGTCCCTGAATATACTGATACAGCGGGGTTATAGGGGGATTGTCATATCAGCAAACAGGCCTTATCAGAATCTTATTGACATTTACAACCAAAGCGGCATAGACACAAAAAAGATATATGTGGTCGATTGCATATCCAAAGCTTATGGCGTGGATCTTGAGGACGCTGAGAATGTCGTCTATGTGCAGAATGTCGCGTCGCTTACGGACCTCTCAGTCTCATTAAACAAGATGATTGGCGAGGTGGACGGCAAGAGGTTCATATTCATCGATTCCATAACGACAATGCTCATCCACAACCGCCCGGAGGTATTTGTCAAGTTCATCCATTCCATCTTGACAAAGATGAGGATACATAAGATAAGCGGACTTTTGCTTTCTTTGGAAACAGAGACCGACACTGAGATAAAGGCCGAGATTCTCCAACTCTGCGACAAGGTGATCAAGCTCTGAGTTCTTGTGTTGCCCAAAGTTTTTTATTATTATCTCGAATATCTCCTGAATTATATTATCTCGATCTCTTGAATTATATTATCTCAAATATCTCTTCTTCGGGATAGACTACAACTCCGCAGCCCTCAAACCGGAATGGGCATATCTTCCGTATAATGTTTGTCTGCCTCATCTTAAGGACCTCGATGGCTCGCTCCCGGATGCTCTGCCTTAGGACATCGTATAAGACAATAACGCCGTCGGACATGAATTCGGACACGTCAAAGTCCCGTTCCTTTGTGATTGTCTGCCCGATCTCAAGGATCATTATGCTCGTGCAGTCGTGCTTCCTGAGCCACTTGGAGAAAGTGAATAATGTCCGGCGCCTCTCAAAGTCGTCCTTGAGCATTATCTCAAACGCGCTGAGTGAGTCGATGACCACTCTTCTAGCCTTCATCTTGACTATCTGCTCGACGATCTGTCCGTAGCCCTCCTTGACCAGGTTCATTATCTTGGTTGGGTCGACCTCCAGTATTGTCAGCATGCCCTTTTTCTCGTATTGCTCTAGATCCATGCCAAACTGGAGTGCACTGCTCCTTAGGTCGTCCGGGTCTTGCTCAAAGGTGATGTATACGCCAGGCTCGCCTGCTTGAAGTCCCGTGTAGAGGAACTGCATGGCAAAAGTGGATTTCCCAGAACCGCAGCCCCCGGTCAAAACATTGGTGCTTCCGCAGACAAGGCCGCCGCTTATGAGCTTGTCAAAGCCTGGAATTCCTGTCGGGCATCTGCGGCAGGTCGAACTGCGCTTGCCGGCAGGTACATTTTTTTCTTGGGCCATTTTGGGATTATTGCTTCTATGTTTCTAAAAACACCTTTTTAAATACCCTTCAATATTGTAGATAACAATGGCTTTGCGAATAAAAACCCGTGGAAAAGCGCAATCGTCAGTGGAATATGTAACTATCCTCGGGTTTTTGCTTCTCATGATATTCGTGCTCTTTATGCAGGCAAGCCAGGACGTTGGCAATAAGATAAGGGATACTACGGCCCTTAGCGCAGTTGAAAAGATTTCTTCCCTTGCAAACGAGGTCTATCGCCTAGGCCCTGGCACAAAGCTTCACGTTTGGGTGGACATACCGCCAAATGTGCAGGCAAGCCTTGTCAGCGGCAATGAAGTAGGCCTTAAGATTTACATACCCGACGCCTATGATTACCCGATGCCGTATATGG
>CAYSUP010000073.1:0-4917 GCA_964434205.1 uncultured archaeon
ACCCATGATAATAAGCTCTCCTGGGAGCTGATCAAGGAAGTGGATGATATATTCCTCAAGCATGGTGCCCCTACAAAGCTCTACAAAGCCACAAGCGAGGGTGCCGAGAACTTGAAGAGGAAGGCAGCCTCAGTAGGCGTTGACTTCATAGAGATCGACCAGCGCCACATAGGCAGCAACAACGCGCCTAAGGTGATTGCCAGCTTTGAGAAAGAGCTAAGGGATCTTGGTGTTCAGTTTATGATGGAGACCGAGGTTTTCGATTTGATAATTGAAAACAAAGTCTGCAAGGGCGTAATACTCAAAGACGGGACAAAGATTCATGCAAAATACACGCTTGCAGCCCCGGGAAGAATTGGCGGCGGATGGATAGATGAAGTATTCACAAAGAACAGTGTAGAATATACCTACGGGCCACTGGATGTAGGTGTGCGCGTTGAAGTGCCCTCCATAGTCATGGACCCGATAATCGCGATTAACCGGGATCCAAAATTCCACATAAGGACAAAGAAATATGACGACTTTGTGAGGACTTTCTGCACCAACCACGAGGGATATGTAGTGAAAGAAACTTATGAAGGCCATATAGGGGTCAACGGCCACGCAATGACCGACAAGAAGTCAAAAAATACCAATTTTGCTTTCCTGCAAAGGGTGAACCTTACAGAGCCTCTTGAGAATACTACCAAGTACGGCAAGTCTATTGGAAAGCTTGCGACCACCATAGGCGGTGGCAAGCCAATCGTCCAGAGGATGGGCGATTTGATGAACGGCCGAAGATCCACAGCGAATAGGATAAAGAGCAACCGCGTCCAGCCGACGCTGGATGACGCCACGCCGGGGGATATCTCCATGGCCTTGCCCCACAGGTTAGTCATGAACATGATACAGGGACTTGAGAAGCTGAACGAAGTTATACCCGGTGTTGTATCCGATTCAACTCTCCTCTACGCACCTGAGGTCAAGTTCTATTCAACTGCGGCCAAGGTCGACAAGGACATGCAGACTTCGATGAAGAACCTATTCGCTGCCGGCGACGGGTGCGGATTGTCTAGGGACATAACAAATGCGGCCGCGACTGGGCTACTGGCTGCGAGAGGGATACTAAGGCACATAAGTCCTTAGCGGTCAATATCTGGGGGCGATTGGAATATCCCTAGGTTTTGAGCTGCCTAGTGACTCACTCACTAAAATGCCTTTTCCTGATTTCTTCCCGTTGCGCTCTAAGATTGGCTAGATTTGCTTCTACCCCCCGTTGCTGTTCGGTAGTCAATCCTCTCCTTAGCCCGCCGCTATGGCCCCATTCTCCAGTAAAACGAGCTGATGAAGAAGATGTTCCTTTGGATTGAGATTCATCTCCGCCATTTTCCAGTCGTTGCTCCGCAGCCCTTATCTGTGCGTCCAAAGGTGCAACTTCCCGTTCGAATGCAACGCGCCGGGGATCCTTCGGTTGTTTTACTGCGTGCTCCCGAGCAACCTGCTGTCCAGGACGTTCTCGAATCCCGGGCGAAAGTCCGTTTACTCCTGGAGAAGTACTCTGCGCAGCTTTGGCCTGCCTTCTAGCTTTCCACCTCTGCCACAGTGAAGGTCTTCTTTTGATTGGTCTTTCAGGTGTTGGCATTTTATCTCTATTTCTTAATGCCTAAAGGAATAAAAACCAAGAGGCGTGTAGTTGCCGTAGGGAACAGTTATGCGGGGGCATAGTAAGTGTAAACTTATGGTTCAAGCTTGGGGGGCTTAAAGGCTCTTTGCCATCTCCATCAATACAGCCTTCGGGTCTTGTGCTTTGACCACCCCCGAAGCGAGCAAAACGCCCTTGGCACCAAGCTCTAATGCTTTCTGCACATCTATGCCCTTTGAAACTCCTGCACCACATAAAACAGGCACACCGTTCCTGACAGCTGCCACAGCCCCGCTGACTACCTCCGGTTTTGCCGTAGAGACTGAGATTCCGGAACCTATAAGCTCCGGCGGCTCGATTGCCAAGAAGTCTGGGGCCATCAATGAATAATCACCAGTCTCAGCAATATCCTTCGTGCAGACAATCGAGGTCATGCCTGCGGCCTTAAGTTTCTTTACAGCAATATCTATGCTTGCCCGGTCAATCCTATGCTCTGAGTGGTTCACAAGAGAGCCGTCAAGGCCGATTTCTTTCAAAGACTCAAGAAGTACCCAGCCAGTGTGGCTGCCGGGCTCAATAGCATCAACGACCTGCGCAAAGACTGGAATCCTTACGGACTCCTTTATCTTCTGGCAGTCGGCCAGCTGGGGGCAGACTACGATTTCCTTCTTTGTCTTCTTGGCGACTTCCTCACAAATCTTGGCGAGGTTTAAGGCCGCTTTTCCGGTAGATTCCTTGTATGTCTTGAAGTTGACTACTATGGCGGGTGTTTTCATTTTGGATGTAGTGTAAATTATGTTGTTTTCAATAAAAGCCGCAAGACTCAGGACTGAAGACCGAAAACCTCTTTACCACCACTCACTGCTCAGTCAAAGCCCTGTTTTTAAACCCTCCAAAAGCAAAGTAAGCCGTGAAAATAACCGATCTGGGGCTCGGGGCCAAGGCCGAAGGGATATTCAAGGGCGAAGGCATCGAGACCCTTTTCCCCCCGCAAGAGCAGGCAGTGAAAGCAGGGGTTATGGAGGGAAAGTCCCTGCTCATCTGCACCCCTACGGCATCTGGAAAGACGGTCATCGCCGAGCTGGCCGCCTTAAATGCGGTCAAGAAGGGCGGCCAGGTGGTCTATGTGGTCCCGCTGCGAGCGCTTGCAAGCGAGAAGTTCAAGGACTTCAAGAAATGGGAAAAGCTGGGTTTCAGCGTAGAGCTCCAGATGGGCGACCTTGACTCAAAATTTTTGTCGCAGAAGAACACGGCTGACATCCTCATTGCGACCGCTGAAAAATGCGACTCGATTTTGCGCAGCCGGCCTAACTGGTTCAGGGACGTGAAGCTTTTGGTAATCGATGAGATACATCTGATAACGACAGACCGCGGGCCTACCTACGAAATCCTCATAGCAAAATTCAGAAAATTGTTCAGGGACGTCCAGCTGTTAGGTCTGTCGGCCACCATCGGGAACGCAGAGGAGCTGGCTGACTGGCTGGAGGCAAAACTGATAACCTCTGACTGGCGGCCGGTGAAACTCACCCAGCGGCTCGTCACCGGCAAGGCGGCGGCGATGGTGGACGAAGCCAAGAAGACGATGAAAGAAGGGGCCCAGTCGCTTGTCTTTGTCAACTCGCGAAGGTCGGCCGAGGCAGTTGCAGATTTGTTTGCCGAGGAGCTGGCCGAAGAGATGAAAGCTGCCGACAAGAACGCCTTGGCGGATTTATCCGCAGAGATACTCGACGTTATAAACCCGCCGACGGCCCAATGCAGGCGCCTCGCAAATGCAGTCAGGGGCGGTGCTGCGTTTCACCATGCGGGCATAGTCAATAAACAGCGCGAACTCATCGAAGAGGCCTTCAAGGCCGGCAAGGTCAAAGTCATCACAGCTACGCCCACATTGGCTGCCGGAGTCAACCTGCCTGCGCGCAAGGTCATAATACGGGACATCAAGAGGTACTCGGAGAACGGCCTTGACTTCATTCCCGTCCTTGAGTATCTCCAGATGGTCGGGAGGGCCGGCCGGCCAAAATACGACAAAGAGGGCGAGTCGGTTTTGCTGGCGACCAATGAATACGAGGCCGAGACGCTTGAGGAGACCTACATCAACGGCTTTCCTGAGAACATCCACTCCCAGCTCGGAGTTGAACCTACTCTGAGGATGCACGTTTTAGCCTCCATAGCCTCAGGCTTCACCCCCACAAAAGCCTCGCTGTTTGACTTCTTCGGCTCCACATTTTTTGCCTATGAATATGGCACTGAGGGTGAGTTCAGGCACAAGATCGACAAGATCCTGCGCCAGCTGGGCGACTGGGGTTTCATAAGAGCAAAGGGCACAAACTCTGATTTTGTGCCGGCCTCTGAGCTGCATGACTGGGACGGCCGCCTGATGGCGACGCCTTTGGGCGCGCGGGTTTCCGAGCTTTACATAGACCCTGAGACCGCGCACGACCTTGTTTTGACATTTGAGGACAAGGAGAAAATAAAAAAGATAAACACTCTAGGCCTGCTTGAACTGCTCTGTGCGACTACGGAACTGCGGCCTCTTTTGCGCGTCGGCAAGAAGGAAGAGGACAAGATATGGGGCAAATACTATGAGAACGAGGACAAGCTTTTGACTGACCAGAATGATTCTGATTATCTCGACCGCTTCAAGACTGCATTGATGCTCAAAGACTGGATAGAGGAGAAGACTGAAGATGACATACTTGAGACATACGGCCTTGCGCCCGGCATACAGCGCGTGAAGCTCGATTCTGCTGAATGGCTGGCATATTCGTGCTCCGAGCTGATACCTTTTACGAAAACGGATTCCTCTCTGAAAAAGGAGTTTTCTGCCCTTCAGATGAGGCTGAAACATGGTATCAAAGAGGAACTCATGCCGCTTGTGGCAATCAAGGGCGTCGGCCGCGTCAGGGCCAGAAAGATGTTCAACTCCGGCATAAAGAGCAAAGAGGATATAAGGAAAGCGGGCGCAAAGAAAGTGGGGAGCCTTATCGGTTCAAAGACGGCCGAGAACATACTAAAGGCGATTTAATCCTTTTTCTTTTCCTTTCTCATGCCGCCAAAAAGCTCAGATTGTTGCATATAACGAATCTTATTTCTTTCGGCTTCGATAGCGGCTTCTGATGATAATGTGGACGGCAGGTTATCCAATTTTCGGATCTTTCTTCTTGCAAGCCTTAATCTGGCTTTTAACCTGAGCATGTCTATTTTAAGCTGATAAAGTTTAAAAGTAAAAGATGAAGATCATAAAGCAAAACCGTTTCATTTTGCCACGTCAGCTGATAAATTTTGCCCTTGTGCAGAGC
>CAYSUP010000074.1:0-4881 GCA_964434205.1 uncultured archaeon
ATGGAGAAGGAACTAGAAGCAGTAGAGCAGATCAACATAAACCCAAAGCCGCCGGCAGGGTATGTCCTTGGCGGGGCTAAGTTAGAGGACACCTTCCTCATGGTCGAGAACGCCCTCAAGAGGAATTTGGCAGACTACCTAATGATAACTGGGGTGCCTGCGATCTCTTTCCTGAAAGCCAAAGGCCATGACATAGGGAAGCACAATGAAGAGTTCTTGGCCAAGACCGGCTATGCCGAATACTACAAAGAGGCCAAGAGGCTGCTTGACATGAGCGGTGGCAGGATCTACCTGCCAGTCGATGTCGCGATAGAGAAGGACGGCAAGAGGGTGGAGATAGACGTGGACGAGCTGCCGGTCACCTACCCGATAAAGGACATTGGCAGCAAGAGCGCTGAGGAGTTCTCGCGCATCATAGGCACCCTCAAGACAGTCTTCTGCAACGGGCCGTCTGGCGTCTTCGAGGATCCGCGATTTGAGTTAGGGACGAAGGCTATCTTCAAGGCTATGGCCGAATCGGACGCTTACTCAGTCATTGGCGGCGGCGACTCGACGGCGGCAATCAGAAAGTTCGATGTCGAGGGCTTTGACCACGTCTCATCGGGCGGGGGCGCGCTCCTCCACATACTAGCAGGCAAGGAGTCGCCGGCGCTGCAGGTCATAAGGTCCAAGAGCGCGCAGCATGCGTGAGTGGCGCATGACATCTATTTTCGTCTTACTTTCTTACTTAGCCCGGCCAGTCTAGTGATATTTTCTTACTTTTACACTACATTGCCGCAACCAATCTCAACCATAATTATTGTCCTAGAACGCATATGTTATGAGTTGCTAAATCCGTCCGGCGCGCGCAACCACCTTTGATATTCTTATACCCCACCAAGCAAGTATACCACCCAACTGGAGGCGAGAGTTGTTCAATCATGAGCGACACTCGCGTTGGCAACCAAAATGTCCCTACAGACATTGAACGAGGATTTCCAACTCGAACTCATGCAAAGGGAGAGACCAAAAAGCCATGCGAGCTTTACAAAATTCAAGCTCAACAGCATCGGCAGCCTCTTCAAAAGAGAGTACCCTGACGCAGGAAGACTCGAGCAACTCTTAGTCGGACTCGACTGAGAGAAATTTTGTTTTTTCCCCTTGTTCTCAGCACAAGACCCAGAAACCGCTCGAAAGAGCCGCCAATCCTGCGGAACTCGCTCCCTAGCTGTGCGGGTTTAGGTTTGAAGGAAGAACATCTGTAAGGTTTACTTCAGTTTCTTGAGGAACTCCTGGAGGTCCATCTCCACGTCCTTCTTGATGATCTTGAGCAAGAGGCTGCGGTCTAGGTCCTCGCCAGGGTGGTTCGGGACCATAGTTGTCCTGCCATCGCTATGCTCCAAGAAAACGTGACTCCCCTTTTGCCTCACAGTCTTGAAACCCAGTTTTACGAGAACTGCTATCAGCTCCCGGGCGGACATCTGCGGCAGCCTCATCTTAGACTGCGACCTTCTGCAGGCCTACGAACTTCTGCTCTACATCAGACTCGGATCTGCACTCCAGATAGAGCGATATAGCTTCCTTAGTCCGCTTAACCAGGTCATCCAGGTTCTTGGCTTGCGTGTGGCAGCCCGGCAGTTCTATCACCTCGGATATGAGGTAACCGTCCCTGCCCTTCTCGATTATAACATTGAACTCCTTTGTCATCGTGAGTTTAGCTGGCATCAGCTTAAAAACAGTTCTGAGCCCATACAAACTGGCTTAGCACCGCGCGCGCAGAAGCTAGCACTTAGAACAAGCAAGGCTTACGCTCTCCTTGAACTGGGCAGGGCAGCAGACTTCCGTCACTTCAAGCCGCTTCATCTCATCCTCCAGGTTCTTTGCCGTCTTAGAAACCTCCTTCAAATCGACCAGCCGGGCGCCGTCCATTATCGGTATCGAGAAGGCGAAGCGTCCTAAGTGGACGCTGCTTATCAAAAGCTGGTGCGGCTTGAGCCCGGTCCTCTTGAGCATCTGTGCCTTGTTTGGGGCGTCCTTTACGACGCACGCCACCTTGTAGAGCTTCCTTGAGTCGAGGGCTTCTAGCAGCTCTTTAGCCAATATGGATTTAGACTTGGCGAGTATCTTCAGTTCCTCGTCACCCATCATGAGCAGCTGTTTGACCGGGATCTTCCCGGCCACCTGCCTCATGGCTTCCTGGAGCATGACATCCGCTACGCGGACAGTGTGGTGGAAGTAGACTGCTTCATACATCTGGTTTCGGCCGATGAGGAGCGCCTCCAGGGCGATGAGGCCCTTTCGCTGGAAGAAGAGCTCGCCCTTCTCAAAGCCTATGACATTGATTATCCTGTCGACGTCGATGACGCCGTATGCGACTCCAGTGTAGTGCGAGTCCCTCAAAAGGTAGTCCATCCGGTCGGCATCTATCTGCGAGGAGACTATCTTGCCCGGACCCTTGCCCTTTGCCAGGCCGGTTATCTCTTTCCTGTCGAAACCGCTGTCGTTCAGGATATCCCCTACCTCGCCCTTCAGGACGACTTCCAGGTTGTCCTCATGGCTTATGCCAAAGACACCCTCCAGCGAGTGGCTGAACGGGAGATGGCCGATGTCGTGGACAAGCCCTGCCATGCGTATGGGGGCTTCCTCTAGGCCCAGCTTGCGGGCAATCCTGCCTGCTAGGTGCATCGTCCCCAAAGAGTGCTCGAACCGTGTGTGGTTTGCGCCGGGATAGACCAAGGAGCAGAACGAGAGCTGTTTGATTCTTCGGAGGCGCTGCATAGCTGCGGAGTCCACCACCGCTATCTCTGCGTCGGAAAGCTCTATATCCCCGTGGACTGGGTCTCGGATGGTTTTCATAGGTAGTCGGAGAGCTTGACTGGTTTTGCTTGCTTTTTGTAGTAGTCAAAGAGGTCTAGACCCCATTTGACTGCGCGAGGATTAGTGGATTGAAGATCTGCATGCATGTAAGAATCAGGGATATGCTTGGACCTTAGACCCATGGATAAAAAGTTCTCTGTGACCGTGAAAGCTACGGTGGCATCGGGTATACTAAACATCTTACAGTTCTTGGAGTTATCCAACAAATCTATAGTTTTTTTACCGCCTTTCTTAGCGCATACTTTTAAGACATCATTAGTTATGACCAATTGAGTATCAACGCCTTTTTTGATAAGCATGTTCACAGCCATTAGGTATTCATCGTGGAATATTGGCGAAACACCATAAAACGTTTCCTTGATTGAGTTTAGGAGAACAACAAATGAGTCATGCACTTTTGTGACATCCTTTGCAGTAGTTTCAACTACCTGAGCGTCGTTTAAATCACCTAGTCTAACCCAAAGGAATTCAGGTATGCCTGTGGTTACATTACCTTCCCAATACCCCCGGAACTTTTCATATGTAGAATAGAACTCTGTAGCTTCTTGAATTCTAACTCTAACTGCTCGCCCGTAAGGGGTGAGTTGGAAGTCGCCATCCACCCTCTCGAGCAAGCCCATCTCCTCCAGCTCTTTAGCCTTGGAGGAAGCGTTCGGTGCATTGGCATTCACAGCCCGTCTAAGATCAGCCAGCCTTAATGGGCCGTCGTTGAGGGCATCTAGTATTGCTAGCCTAAGGGTCGAGTCATACAGCTTCCGAACAGTAGGCTCAGCTAACTTGTAGTTCTCCAGGAACTCAGAAGAAGCCATGCCAATTTAGCCGATAAGCGGATAAAAGCCCTTTTTATAGGGACTGTAATAATTATATCGCAACCCAAGATGACCGTAGAAAGAGCCAAGACCGGGATACAGGGCTTTGATGATTTGGTTAGCGGGGGGATACCGCGAGGCAGGACCGTGCTGCTCGCTGGTGGCTCCGGGACAGGTAAGACTATACTCAGCATGCAGTTCCTTTACAATGGTGCTTTGATGGGCGAGAACGGCCTGTATTTGACGCTTGAAGAGAAGCCCAAGAACATCCGCAGGGAGATGGCAGAATTCGGAATGGATGTCCCCAAGCTGGAGAAGGAGGGCAAGTTAGCTATCATCGATGCGTCGCTCGTGAGGCTAGGCCTGGAGTCTGACGAGAAGTACACGATGCCGCCCGAGAGCTTCGATGTCAATCACTTGGTCCAGACACTGATAATGACTGCCAAAAATGTCGGGGCTAAAAGGGTAGTCGTCGATGCCTTGCCCTCACTAGATGTGCTCCTGAACAACGATGCGATAAAGGTCAGGACTGCAATAATCGAGCTCAACTACCTGCTACAAGAGCACGGGTTAACAACCATCCTCTTAGACGAGATGCCATCCGGCCATGAGAGCTACTCACGCCACGGAGTCGAGGAATTCGTGGTTGACGGCGTGATAGTATTACAGCTTGAATCCCTTGGAGCCCAGAGCAGCAGGACCCTGACCATCCGCAAGATGAGGCACACAAAGCACAGTGAAGCAATAAACAGCTTCGAAATCGTTGGCGGGAAGGGGATTATGATTGAGAAGCAGGGGTGAGTTCCGAGAGAGAATGAAGATTAACGAGAGAAAAAAAGGTAGTCCGCCTAAAGGAATACTACGAGATAAAAACTTTATAGGCTTGTGCCTCATAGCCTTTCTATATGCATTAGCTAATGGTGCAGTGTGGTTCGTATTACCGACCTTGTTAAATACGTTCGTTCCAGATTTATTCACCCTAGGGATGTTATTGGTACTTCCCTACCTAGCTGGCTTAGTTATGGCTATACCCGCTGGGAATTTATCGGATTATATCGGTAGAAAGAGAGTTGCCATCTTTGGCCTGATATTGGCCTTAGGTGCAGGTTTTATGATTCTTGTGATTAATAATGTGTTCTCCTTTGTTGCGTTTGCACTGATATTCGGGCTTTCACAAGGCCTCATAAACTCTCCAGCGAGAGCATACATTATGGAC
>CAYSUP010000075.1:0-4833 GCA_964434205.1 uncultured archaeon
TATTATTACAAGCGATTGCAGCTGAAGCCCGTGTCATAGCCCGCGGACCGATAAAAAAAGAACACGTAATTGCAGCGAGAAGACGCGTGAATCCCCAGATAGAACGGATACGCGAGCTGGAGGCTCAGTTGGAGGACCTAAAAGCGGAAAGAATTTGCGTAATGGTCAATAAACCATTCACAGAAAAAGCAGGCAGGCATAGCGTCCAAAGGCAACCGCGGTCGGAAGAAGAACTGATGGCAGTGATGGTCCCGCTGCAAGACGAGCTCGTGAGCCTAAGGGGTGGTGCAACCGAGAATACTGCAATCGCGTAATATATTTTTGTAAATGGGTTTAACGGCATGACGCCATCGCGCACCAGCAGATGGGAAGCTGCGCGTTATCAACACAATATAACCACTAATCTTTTTATCCTCCGACTCACAAACATACTATGCCTCGTTTTATTGTAGTTACGGGTGGTGTTTTGTCAGGCCTCGGAAAGGGCGTGACTACTGCATCTATCGGCCGCATCCTCCAATCCAAGGGCTTCTCAGTCATCCCGATCAAGATAGACGGCTATCTGAATACTGATGCTGGGACGATGAACCCCTACGAGCACGGCGAGGTCTTTGTAACAGACGATGGCGGGGAGATAGACCTTGACATCGGCCACTACGAGCGCTTCCTCAGCCTGGACCTTGGGAAAGAGAACAACATGACGACAGGTGCCGTCTACGGCTCAGTCATCAGGAAAGAGCGCCATGGGGATTATCTGGGAAAGACAGTACAAGTCATTCCGCATGTCACCGATGAAGTCAAGCACAGGATAAAAAATGTGGCAAAGAAGCACAATCCGGATTTTGTCCTTATTGAAGTCGGTGGGACAATAGGGGACATGGAGAACATGGTCTTTGTCGAAGCGCTGCGCCAGCTCTGGTTTGAGGACCCGTCAAAATTCCTATTTGTTCACTTGACCTTGGTGCCGACAATAATAACTGACGAGCACAAGACAAAACCGACGCAAAAGAGCGTAAAGGAATTACAGAGCATGGGTATACAGCCCAATATCATAATATGCAGGGCTGACAAAGAGCTTTCGAAAAAGACAAAGGACAAAATAGCCCTCTTCTGCTCAGTTCCCGAGGAATGCGTAATCAGCAATCCCAACGTAAGGTCGCTTTATGAAGTCCCGCTTTTGTTTGAAGAACAGAACCTGAGCAAGATAATCTTTGAAAAATTCTGCATGAAGGCCAAGAAAACCGACATGAAGTCCTGGAAAGCCCTTGTAGAGCGCGACAAGAACCCGAAGAGGAAGATAACAATAGGCATCGTCGGCAAGTACACGCACCTGACAGACGCTTATTTGAGCATAAAAGAGGCGCTGCATCATGCCGGCGTAAAGCATGAGTGCAAGGTGGACATTAAGTGGGTCGAGTCCGAGGAATTGGAAAAGGACGGGGCGGAAAAACACCTGTTTGACGTCAACGGGGTCATAGTCCCCGGCGGGTTTGGCGGCCGCGGGACCGAAGGAAAGATAGCCGCAATCCAATACGCCAGGGAAAGCAAGATACCCTTCCTCGGCATATGTTACGGGCTTCACATGGCTACGGTGGAGTTTGCCAGGAATGTCTGCGGAATGAAGGGCGCGAACACAACCGAGGTTGACGAAAAGACAAGATATCCTGTCATCGACCTTCTGCCCGGCCAGGCAGAATGCGACAAAGGCGGGACTATGAGGCTCGGCGCATATGATTGTGAGATAAGGCCCGGGACGCTTGCGAGCAAGGTCTACGGTCCAGCTACAAAAGTCTCCGAACGCCACAGACACCGCTGGGAGGTCAATAATGAGTTCCGCAGCCAGCTGGAAAAATGCGGCCTTGTCTTTTCAGGCATTAATAAAAAGCAGAACCTGGCTGAGATAATCGAGCTAAAAGACCATCCCTATTTCATAGCCTGCCAGTTTCACCCCGAATTCAAGTCCAGGATAGAAAAACCGGCCCCCTTATTCGACAGACTTGTCCTTAGTGTTCTCGCCAGATGAGCTCTCGCCAGACGATTCTTCGCCTTTTTCATAGATTCCCCAGGTGGGCGTAGTCCCGCCCTCTGACCCGTTCGTACTTGAACTATCCTGGCTTTCTGGCTTATTGCTTGAATCGTTTTCAGGCCCGCTTTCTATGACTTCGCTAGTCCCGCCGTCTATCAATTCCCGTTTTTCGAGAACATCACTTGTCAATTGTGACTTTTCAGGCACAAAGGCTGCAGACTTGGGCTGCCAGCTGCTTTGTGGAAGCGGTGCATCCTCGGTTTCAACAACCTCTTTTATCTCCCCCAGGCGTTTTCCTAATTTCTCATCGCCCATACCTTTTTTCTTCGGCAGCTTCTTGCGTTTCTTTGAGACTATGAAAAGTACGGCAACCACAACTACGGCCGCAATGATTATAATGAGCATTGGGGTTTGGCTTGAACCGCCCCCTTCATCCGACGGTGTAACGGGCGGCCGCGCGATCGGCGGTTGTATAACTTTCTCGACTGTGTTGTTGCTCTCGTTAGTCTCCGCTATCTTATCGTTTGGGTCTATGACCAGCATAATCTTTTGAACCTCACTTATCGGCTGGTAGTCAAACGCAAAATCGTAGGTGACTTCCTCGCTTGAGTTTATATCCTTTTTGGCCCTACCAAGCTCAGTTTTATTCCCGTTTTTCTCAAGGAAGATCGCAGTTTCAACATCCTTCAATCCGAGTCTCCCCATGTTCTTAAGCGTTATGGATGCAGTAGCGCTTTTCTTATCCGGGACGCCGCTTAAGTCAGGTAAACTATATGTCACTATGAACAGGTCATTTCCAAACTCTTTGTACGCTCCATTGTTTATTTCATCTGACTCGTTGACGGCATTACCGGAATCCGCTTTTGCATAGATCCCGATCTTGCCCGGCGGATAGGCAAACTCTGCAGTCCATGTAAAGTTAAGGGTCTTCATCTGGCCTGCATCAAGCGGCCCGACGGTCAGGTTTTTTAACGGGTAGTCAAGAATTGGCGAGCGTCTGTACAGCGTCACAACAAAGTCCTTACTCCTTAATTTACCGATGTTTTTGGCATCAAGCGTTATTAAGACCTTGTCATTGTCGCTCGGAAACTCATTGGAAAACTTAATCGAGTCTATAACCAGGTCTGGCCTTTCAGGCGAATCTAAGACCTTTACCCTGTTGCTGTTGCGGTAAGCCACCACTATCTCCAGATATCCGTCACCATCGATATCCGCCAATACGGGCGATGCAAACATCCCGGTACCATCATAATAAGCCCACTCTTCCTTCCCTGTTTCTGCATTTAGCACAAAGAGTTTGCCCTGCCTGCTGCCGACAACGACTTCCATCTGGCCGTCGCTGTCAACATCCCCTATTACAGGGGAAGCAAATACCCCCCATCCGCCAGTCGACGCCTTCCAGACTAGTTTACCGGAATCATCCAAGCCGCATATCCCGTTCAGCGACGCCGTCTGGTATGTCCCGAGGACTTCGTCCTCTTTTGCTACGCCGAATATTGTCATGTTCTTGCTGTTACTTAGCACCAGTCCTGGCGATCCGGTTATGCTGGCATTGGCCGGATACGAGACCAAAACTGTTTTGTCGCGTAGTATATCCAGATACCCCCCGTCAGTGCCTATTGCAATATCCCCGTTTGGCATTATCGCCGGTGAAGAATATATTATTGGCGAACCCAGTTCCAGATACCACGAAAGCCCGCCGCTTTCAGCATCGAGAACATAGAATATGCCGTTTTCAGACCCGAATGCCAGTTCAAGGCCGGTGTCGTTGTCCAGTTGGCCTATTGCCGGCGACGAGGATATCTCACCATCTGCCGTATAATTCCACTCGGATATGCCGCTTTTGCCGTCAAAGGCGTAGAGGCCTTCCTCATAACCGACATATACCTCCATACTGCCGTCCCCGTCCCCGTCATACACTAGCGGCGATGAGCGGAAAAAACCGCTATGCCTGTCCAGGCTCCATATTTCCCTGCCTGTAGAACCGTCAAGTACGAACAATTCCCCGCCGTTTGTACCAAAAACAATATCCTTTTTTCCGTCCCCATCAAGGTCAGCAATGGCAGGTGAAGTATAAACAGCGCCCCTTGGCGTGAAGTCCCAAAGAAGCTGCCCTTTGCTGTCCAGAACCAATAGCCCCTTTTGCGGCGTTCCGGCATTTTTCTCAAGAGGCACAACAATCTCAAGTTTACCGTCATCGTTTAAATCAGCAGCTGCAGGCGACCCAAATACCCCCGGGCCGGTCGGATAACTCCAGGACACTTTAAAGTCGCCCTTTAGGTCGCCCTTGCCATCGCTAAAACCCGTCCTTTTTGGGTTGCCCCGGAACATAGGCCACCCATCTGGATGTGTTTCCCCTGAAGGCGGCGTCACCACCCCATAAGAACGATTTTCACCACCCTGATTTATACTAATGTCAGGGGTGTTTTTGTCAATTAGGATTATTGTCACATCCCTCACCAAGTAAAGTTGGGTGCACGAGTCAGTGAACCTCAACATGACCCTCTCGCCGGAATCTACACTAGCGCAGCTTACCAGGTACTTGGCAGTATCACTCTTTCCCATACTAAAAACACCGCTGCCGGTACAATTCAATTTATTCGGATCCGATGTGGCGTTTATCTTCACATTCGATATCGTACCGCTTCCCATATTTTGCAGCACAGGCTCAAAGCTTACGCCCTGGGTTTTAGAGGCGTTTTCCACGACTATTTTAATCTCATTCCCGGGCGTAAGTATCTTGGCCGACGCCTTTGGCGGCACTATAGTCAAAGATAGTCTGTCAGAGTCCAATGTGTATTCTGGAG
>CAYSUP010000076.1:0-4833 GCA_964434205.1 uncultured archaeon
ACCCTTCCTTTCTAACTTAGCGCTCTGTTCTCATAACAAGCATTACTGCCTTTGAGCAGTAGTTCGAAAAGAATGAACGAATCATCCGTTCTGAAAGCACTTGAGGAAGTAAGAAAGGCGCCTAAGCGCAAGTTCACGCAGACAATAGACTTAATTGCAATCCTGCAGAACGTAGACTTCAAGATCCCAGCCAACAAGATAGACCTTAAGATAATCCTTCCCTCCGGCAGGGGCAAGGACATAAAAGTTGGCGTATTTGGCGACACTGATTTTCTAAGCAAGGCCAAGACGGCAGACCTGAAGATAAGCGACAAGGAATTGAGGAAATCGCCCAAGGAGATACGAAAGGTTGCAGAATCAATGGATTATTTTATCGCCCAGACAACGCTGATGGTGGAGATCGGCAAGAACTGGGGCAAGTTCCTCTCGACCCGCGGCAAGATGCCGCAGCCGATGCCGCCGGGCGCCGACCCGACAGCGCTCATAATGAGGCTCAAGAACACAGCTTCGATGCGAAGCCGCGGTAACACTCCGCAGAGCTTGTCTTGCGCAATAGGCGTCGAGAGCATGAAGGACGAGGAATTGGTCAAGAACTTCATGGCCATATACAATGCGCTTTTGGAGAAGCTCCCCGGAAGGGAGAACAACCTAAAGACAATCATAATCAAGACGACAATGGGCGCGCCGGTAAAACTGCAATTGAACTAAACTATGCTTATACGACTAAAATCACGATTATAAAATGCCAGCTAAGTGGAAATACAAGGAAGTAGAAGACCTGGTGAAAAAGCTAAACACAACGCCGGTCATCGCAGTTGCAGGTATCAAGGGCCTTCCATCAAAGCAGCTGGCGCAGATCAGAAAGAAACTCCACGGCCAGGTCCAGATCAAGGTAGTCAAGAACACACTGATCAACAGGGCATTTGAAAAGGCAAAGACACCGGGCCTAAAGGAGCTTGAGACAAATGTAGTCGGCCCGACAGCGCTCATATTCTCCAAGGAAAACCCATTCAGGCTTTACCAGACTTTTGCCGCAAGCCGCGTGCATGCGTCAGCAAAAGCAGGCGATGTCGCGCCATTTGATATAATAGTCCCTGCCGGCAACACTCCGTTTAAGCCGGGCCCCATCATCGGCGACCTTCAGGCAGTGGGCATAAAAGCCAAGATACAGGGTCCCGCAATCGCAGTAATCGAGGATTCGCCGGTCATCAAGAAGGGCGAGAAGTTCTCGGCCAAACTGGCCTCAGTTTTATCCCAGATGGAGATCACCCCGATGGAGCTTGGCATAGACATCAGGGCAGCCCTTGAGAACGGCATGGTCTATGCCGCAGACGTCCTTGGCATAAGCAAGGAGAAAGTCATCGCCGATATGGTCGTAGCCTACAACAATGCGATTAACCTGGCCGTCGAAGCGGGCATCTACAACAAGGAGACTACTCCGATAATGGTGGAGAAAGCCGCAAGAGAGGCGAAGGCCGTTGCAGTCGAGGCTAAGATTTACACTGAAGAAGAGGCGGTACGGAAAATGACTGGCGTTGCCCCGGCCGAAGCGCCGGCATCAGGCTAAAACAAATCAGGCTAAAACAAATCAGTAAAAATGGAATACATATATGGAGCATTGCTGCTTCACTCTGCGGGCCAGAAAATAGAGGAGGCCAACATGACAAAGGTCATGGAAGCTTCCGGAGCTAAAGTCGAGAACGCCAAAGTAAAGGCACTAGTAGCAAGCCTCGAAGGCGTGAACATCGATGAAGCCGTAAAGAAGGCCGCAATAGTCGCTGCCGCACCTGCTGCAGGAGGCGCAGCCGCCGCACCAAAGGTCGATGCCAAGAAGGCAGAGGCTGAGCAGGCCAAGGCAGAGGAGTCAGCAGCCGAAGGACTCGGCGCGTTGTTCGGATAAACGCTGAAAGAAGGGCTTCCTTAGCTTAGGGGCTCTTCTTCCTAGTTTTCTTTAGCTAATGCTGATTAGGGCAGACCCTTTCTATTTTGGCGATAATCTTATTGCCAGATAATCTTTTCTTCCCAAACCCGCTAATATCGTCATGTACACCAAGGCAACAGTAAAGATGACGGAAAAAGGCCACATAGTAGTTCCTAAGGATGTTAGGAATAGGCTAGGCCTTAAGCCGTCCTCCAAGCTGTTGCTAATCGAGTCCGATGGCAACCTGATTCTGGCAAAGGAAGAGCGCCTTGCGGACTATGAAGATTACTCTTGGATCCACGCCGCCTCCGAAGAAGTTCTAAAAAAGGTGTGGGAAGATGAAGAAGACAGTGTTTGGGAGAAGTACCGCAAATATTAGGCAGAGGGATATCTGCCTGCTGGATTTTCCGTTCTCGGATTTCGAAAGCTCTAAGCTGCGGCCAGCATTGGTCGCATCAAATTCTCGGTATAACTGCGCGCAGGAGGATATCCTTGCGATTCCGCTGACAAGCCGCGCGAAGCCGATGCCCTATTCAATCGGCGTGACGGATGAAAACCTTGAATGCGGCCGTCTGGCTATGGCCTCCAGAATCAGGTGCGATAAGATTGTCAGCGTGGAAAAAGCGCGTGTAGTCGGCAGGATTGGCCGGCTCAACGCGGAAACATTCGAACAGGTAAAGACAGAGGTATTCGCGGTTTTGGCTGAATGAGATATTTTTATCCCGGCTTCGACTATTACCCCATGGACAAAGAGTTCAAGAAGGGGTTAACCTATGGACTTTTCTTAGGTTTGGTATCTGCAGCACTCTTTTTCATTGCGGCGTATCTATCCTCAATATGTTACGCACTTTAGGATGAACAAAAAATTTTTAATAGGGTTTTTACTGGCATTTTTTTCATTATTTATACTCGCCTATTTGATTTCCTTTTATTTCATGCCCAACTTATTCGGGAGCTGCTGGGGCGGCATTCACAGTGACTGTGTGTCCAACCCTTTGGGGCAACTCTCCTCTGCGATCGAACGGGCGCAGGTCGGTTTGAATGCTTCAAGCGAGGACATTTGCATGAATCATGGGGAGACAGTTGACGCTCAGGCACTCCTAAATCGGGTATCAAGTCTAAATTCAATTACATTCATATGTAAAGGCGCCGCAGTCTGCAAGAAAGGGGATATTTTAAAGGTTGAGACAAACAGGCTAGATGCAGTCCGCAGCGTGAAATTCACTGGCTTAGTGAGCTGCGCCCAGACGGATGGCAACTACGACTGTATCATAACCATACAAAACGCGAGAAGTGCTTAGAACAGGAGTCTTTTCCTATTTTTACTGTTTGAAAATCTATACGCAACCAGAAAACAGTAAAAAGTTGCCTCACGAGCAGTGAGGCTTGATTTTTATTCCCCCACCCCTTAATCTAAGCGCTTATCCGATAGTAAAAATGAAAAACGAGCTTAAGCCGATGGCAAGTCCCTTCCAGGACAAGGAGTTCATGGTGCGCGCAGAGAAGGCCCAGCCGCTCATGACCCTGGAATACCTCAACAGCTGGGGAAACGAGTTCCTCTTTATCTTCCTTTTGATGGCAAGCGCATTCCTTCTGCTTCTCGTCAACCAGTTTTCGGCCAGCCTGCCGGCGGAGGTCGACACGATAATAGGCGTTAAGGTGCCCTCTTATTTCGCAACGACAGTCCCGATATTCATACTCATGGTGGTCGCAATAGGCCTTTCCTGGTACTACAACCTGAGGAGGAGATCCATCGAGAACATGATGTACTTCTTCTACCAGAAGATGGCCGAGAACGAGATGAAGAGAGAAGCAAAAAAGTAGTTTGCCCGCATCAAACCCTTTCACGCTCAGACGAAGACTGAGGACTGAAGACTGAGAACCGTTGACCGAGGACCGTTGACTGAGAACCGTTGACCGAGGACCGTTGACTGATATGCCTTCAGGTAACCATAATATGCCACGCCCAGACAGCGATAGGGAGAATTCCCCTTCCGGAGCGCCTCCAGAGTCATTCAGGCAGAGCTTGTACGGCAAGCTGGGCACTCCCGAGTCCTTTGAGCAGACTGCAAAGGAGAAGGCCAAAGAGGAAAAGAAAAAGAAAGGAAAGTTCTTCGGTCATCAGAACTTCTACTTCTGGCTGTGCGACCTGACAGAGAAGCACTTCATCAAAAAGAGGCAAAAGACCTATGACATGCCGCTTGCCGTCGAAGCGCAGCAAGGCACAGGCAAGAAGAAAAAGAAGCCCAAAAAAGCAAAGGAATTGTCAAAGAAATACCGCGAGGCATTTGACTTTTTGGGCTGGAAGCTCAATGATGATGCCGTGATGGCCGCACCGAGGACTGCTGCAATATTGGCTTTGATACTTGGTGTTGTTCTAGCAGCAGTCGTCTATGTGGTGATTGCCCAGCCTCCGGTGCCAAGCTATACGTGCGGGGACAACGTGTGCGCCGACAGTAAGGATGGGTCTCACACTGAGAGTGTAAAGTCCTGCCCGCAGGACTGCGATGAGGATACTCGCGGCGGCATGTCGGTGAGGTACGGCTACGGGGCAACAAGTACAAGCCCATTACTCCTGCTTTTCATAATGTTCATACCCATATTCTTGACGCTTGGCATGGTCACGTATGTCCAGAAGTATCCGATCAGCGCTGCCGATGCCGAAAAGATGCGCGCATTGACGTATGTCCCTGAGATAATGAACTACCTTGTCATGCAGATGCGCCTGCAGCCCAACCTGGAACGGGCGGTGGAGTTTGCCGCAGAGCACGGCGAAGGCCGCATAGCAGAAGAGTTCAGGGAGCTGTTATGGAAGAATCAGATAGGCCTGTATGAAGGCCTGGAGGAAGGCCTGGATGAACTGGCTTATCGCTGGGAGCCCTACAGCGAGGAGTTCAAGCACGCAATAACCC
>CAYSUP010000077.1:0-4798 GCA_964434205.1 uncultured archaeon
GGCCATTACAATATTGCTCGGCCTTTTTGGGCTTTTGTACTCGGACTTAAGCGTAAAGTGCCCGGCAAAGTGCGTTGATGATGTCTCTAATGACATAGCGACAGCAGTAGCCAACTCAAAACTCGGCCTGCCGCAGTGGACAAAGGAGCTCTGCTTGGCGAGCGGCGGGCGCACAAACTCAACGATGGTCTCGCAAAATACCGGGGCCAATGACCGCATAGTGTTCGTTTGCGGCAGTGTGGCGTGTTCTGGGGGCAGCCCTGCGTTAGTGGTCACGGAAAAGAGCATAATCGCAATTGAAAAGTCTTATTTCATAGCCCAGGCCAGCTGCACGGCCGCTGCAGAGATACAAAACTGCATCGTGTCGATAAAGGATCAATAGTCATGGAACTTAGGCCCGTCCAGACGCATGACATAGTCCTCCAGGGGATAATGAAGCGAAAGCGCGAGGAATGGCTAAAAAAGCAAGCGGAGCTCAAGCTGAAAAAAGATGAAGAGGATTTGAAAAACCTGGACGTCGTGCACAAGGACTATTATATAGACATGGAGTCCGAGGCGTGGCTCAAAAGCGCAACGGAATTCTTGTTCAAAGAGTTTTCCGGCCTTGGCATAGAGACTAAGCGGAAGATCGTTGCGCAGCTCGCTGACGAGGTGACAATCAAGGGCCCGCCGGATGGGCCGATGAAAGCCGTCGTAAGAAACGCTGTTAACAGGGCGGTTGGCTGACTTAGTATTTTTCTTCTTGTTTTCTAAAATTATATCCAGCAAAAACGAATTCTGAGATAAAATGACATTCAAGAAATCGATAGTAGGCGGTACGTTCGACAACTTCCACAAGGGCCACCAGGATCTTCTGAAGGCGGTCTTTGACCTTAGCGACTCTGTGATAATAGGCATAAGCAGCGACCAGTTCGCGCAGCGCTTTCGGACAGGGGAAGTCGACTCCTTTAAAATGAGGAGCGATGTCATAAACCGCTTCTGTAAGCCGCTCAAGAAGGATTTCAAGATCGTTGAGATAAGCGACTTTTACGGGCCGTCGACGACCGACCCGAACATCGAGGCGATAATAGTAAGCGAGGAGACGTCCCTAAGGGCAAAGGAGATCAATGCCGTCAGGGTGAAAAAAGGCCTCAAAAAACTTGCGATTGTCGAGATACCTTTCAGCCTTGCAGAGGACGGAAAGCCCATAAGCAGCGAAAGGATAAGGAACGGCGAGATAGACGCTGAAGGAAACGTTGCGTAAAAAGACGCGATGAAAGAAACGCGAATATTAGTCCTCTCGGACATGCATGGCGAGAGAAAGGCCGTAGAGGGCGCAAAAAGCCTGATAGAAGAGCAAAAGTTCGATACTGCGGTCTACCTCGGGGACTTCTCAGAAAAGCTAAGGGATATTGAAAGGAATGTTTCTGACGCGGAATATCTGATAAAAGAGCTTTCGGGCCTGGCAAAGGTCTATGCGCTCTTTGGCAACTGCGACGTCAAGGAGGTTAGGGAGCTTTTGGACGGGCATAATGTTTCTTTGCACGATAGGATAATCTTTGCAGGAAAGACTGCAATCGCAGGCTGGGGCGGGAGCCACCCGACGCCCTTTGGCACTCCGAGCGAGTTCAGTGAAGATGAGATAGAGCACGGCCTTGAGAAACTAATTGGCCAGGCAAGGGGCATGGGCGCAAAACAGCTGATCCTTTTCACCCATGAGCCGCCGGCAAGGACAAAGGCCGACAAGATTTCCATAGGCCACGTCGGCAGCGAGGCGCTGCGCAGGATAATCGAGAAGCACCAGCCAGACCTGCATGTCGCCGGCCACATCCACGAGGCAAAGTCAGAAGACCTTGTGGGGAAGACAAGAGTGATAAATGTGGGGCAGGCAAAGCACGGGCATTTCCTTGAGGTTGTCGCAGGGAAGAAGATAACTACAAGAGAGATAAATGTCTGAGATGTCTGTTTTTGCCGATAAATATTTGAGATGCCGGTTCTTGCCTTTAAGATTTTGGTTTTTTAACCCGAACACTAAATTAATCGAACATGGTTAGCGTCAAGAAAACTGTGATTAAGGCCAAGAAAGGCCATGACATGGAGCCTACACTCTCAGGCGACAGGGTCGTTGTGCACGAGCCGAGGCTTGCAAGCCAGCTGGTAACCCGCTCATACGGCGAGATGAGGGGTAATGCGCTATACCTGAATCTATATGAAGCGTGCGCGCTTGCAGAGGACGGGAAAATCCGTGTCTACGACAAAACCGGGAAGGTCGTAAGTCAACGGAAGCTCATGGGCGCGGGTGAAAAGCTCAACGAGGGCTTCTTTATGAAATACGACGTGTTCAGGGACCTTAGGGTCGCGCGCGGCTATGTCGTGAAGTCCGGCATCAAATTCGGCTGCGACTTTGTAGTGTATCCGCGCGGAAAGACGCCGGCCAGCTCGCACTCGATGTGGATGGTGCATGTGATGCCGGAGAGCGCAAGGGTGGACTATTCCGAGATCACCCGCGCCGCAAGGCTAGCGACAAATGTGAAAAAGATGATGCTCTTTGCAACGGTGACCGAAAGGGGGCCGGTGTATTATGAGATAAACAGGGCAAAACTGTAAAGTTTTTATAGAACATCTGTCTATCTTGTCAAACCCAATGAAAAAGAAAAAAGCATCTTCAAAGAAAGTCAGCACGAAGAAAGCTGCAAGCAAGGTCAAGAAGAAGGCTGCAAAAAGCGGCAAAAAGGCAGCGGCAAAGGTTGTCAAGAAGACGGCTGCAAAGGCAGCCAAGGCAGTAGGTGGAGTGTCGCGATCCAGAAGAGAGCCTTCGGTAGGGGTAGCCCGGAGAGTGCCTATGGAGGACGCCAAGAAAAAGAAGAAGGGCGATGGAGAGGACCTCTTTGAGGAAGACCTCGAGGAAGAGGGGGAGAAAGAGGGAAAGGATGAGGTAGAAGAGCTCTTTGGCGACGAGGAAGACGAAGAGGAAAAGAAGAAAAAGAAGAAGAAACTGAAGAGCGAGTTTGAGGAGGTCTTTGGGGATGAGGAGGCCGACATTTACGCTACAGAGGAGTTTGAGCACTACGACTCGGGGGTACCGGACTAGGTAGTGAGGATTCTTAGCTGTCTGCGGTCTACAGTCTTCGGTCTTCAGTTTTCAGTCTGCGGTTCACTGATTAGATTTACTGTTGGATAGTTCACTGATTAGGTTTTTTGGGTGAACCACTGATCAGGTTTATTGTTTGGGATTATCGGTCTACGGCTCGCTGCTTAGCGCCGTCTTTTGAGCTCCTGAAAGACTTCGTCCAGTGGCACGCCCTTTGCCGCAAGAAGGACTAATAGGTGATACAACAAATCCGAGACTTCCCAGACAAGCGAGTCTTTTTCCGAACCTGATATCCTGCCTTCCCTTACGGCTTCTTCTATCTCGGAAAGCTCCTCTTCTAGCTTCTCGAATATTAGGGCCTCATCTGCCATGAGTTTGCCCGTATAAGAGCCGGCCTTTGGGTTTTTCTTTCTGTCCTGGATGACCGCCCAAAGCTCTTCGATGACGCCTATGTTTTCCATGGGATTATTCAGATTAGGAAAATTAAAACAAACTTTGAGGGCGGGCAGTTTTTATGCTAAGGATATTAATTTAATCATGTCTATCAAGGGTTCTGCTGATGATGCATCTTGGAGCGCATTAGATAAGCTGCGCATGGCCAACCTCTTTGACGATCACCGGATGCCCCCCCTGATACTGCCAACAATTGTTTTGTTGGCTGCCGTTATGCTGTTCTTATTTTTAATGCAGGTTCCTAGCGCCACATGCGGCGATGGGACATGTTCCGCCAAGGAGAGCCCCCAAACATGCCCGAAGGATTGTGCTTTGCCTGAAGAGTCGACTGACGTAAAGGTCGTGATTGAGGGGAGTATAGCCGGCCCTATCGAGATATCTTTGGAGGATCCTATGGGGGAGATAATAAGGTCAAGCAAGGGAGTCAGGTCGGAGCTTTTGGCTATTGGGGTTTCTGCGACTGACGCCATAGCGATTGTCACCAACCCGGAAAACGGCAGGTCTGTTGACTCGGGTTTCATAACTCTTGCAAAGGGGATGAATGAGATACTCATTGGGCTTCCGCCCAACTTCTTTGATTCATCCGGGGATGAAAAACCCTCTGCTGAGCGGGGCACTATAAATGTCAGGGTCGAGGACTCAGTGGCCGGGGAGCCTGTAAAATCCAAGGTTTCAATAATGATTTTAAACAACGGTTATAGGGTCCCGGCGGTTTCAAAAGAGGTTGACTGGGTTGAAAGCTTCCTGTTGGAATCCAATCTGTTTTATCAGGTCGTGGCAACTGCGCCGGGCTATAAAGAATATTTAGGGGCTTTGGAGATGTTAAAACCCGGGCAGATAAGGGATGTCACGATTCTGATGGAGGCTATTAAACAGCAGCCGCAACAGCAAAAATCAGTCCTGAATATCTGCTTGAGGGGACCAGACAACCTGCCTATTGCCGGCGGCTCTGTAGAGCTGCAGGACATATTGGGCGAAGAAGTGCAGGAGAGAAACCTAGTTGATAATGGTTGCGCAACTTTCACTTTGGAACCGGGGAGAACGGTTACTGCGCTTGCCAAAAACCTCCCCTCCGGCTGCATTGGCTCGCACTCGGGGGACATACTGCTTTTGCCGGGTAACCAGACAACAGTCCTTCATATCACCTGCAATCCCGAGGCTATCAGCCGGGCCAGGCTAAAGGTCCTAGGAAGGAATAACACTGTAATCACTGGCAACGCGGTCATAACTGCATGGTACGCCATCGATGATGAGCAGATATATGGCAGCGGCAAT
>CAYSUP010000078.1:0-4765 GCA_964434205.1 uncultured archaeon
TGGAAGTCGCTGATTTTTTAGTCAGCGAGAGAGTGGCCATCGAGAGGAAAACCGTACCGGATTTCCTCCAGTCGCTGATTGATGGGAGACTCATGGGCCAGATGAGCGAGATGTGCCGAAACTTCGGCAATCCGCTGCTTATAATAGAGGGTGACCCCGCGTGCATGTACGGGGAGAGGAACATACACCCCAATGCGATAAGGGGGGCCATTGCCTCGATAGCAGTCAATTTCGGCATCCCGATAATTTACACTACAAGCCCGGAGGACACTGCTGCGTACATAATGGTCCTTGCCAAAAGGGAACAGGAGGGAAAGTCTAAGGAAATCGCCTTGCGCGGAGAGAAGAAAGCCATGAGCTTAGGCGAGTGGCAAAGGTTTGTCGTCGAGTCGCTGCCTAATGTTTCTGCGATTCTTGCGAAGCGGCTTTTAGAGCAGTTTGGTTCAATCAAAGGGGTCTTCAACGCCGATGAGGACGGCCTGCAGGAGGTCGACGGCGTAGGCGAGCTGAAGGCCAAAAAGATCCGGGAGATAATAGAATCGGGATACAAGGGCGAATAGTTTTTTAATGAGATGGGATAATATACCCATGAACAAATCCCCATGAATAAATCATTGCCCCTTTTCAGCGCTGCAGTAATCATAACCCTCTTCGCATCAGTTTCTGCCGAGAGCTTCCCTGCATACAGCGACAAGTACGTGAACGACTTCGCCGGGTTCTTCAAGGCTAATGAGACGGCCTACCTTCGGGCACTTCTTTCTGACTTGGAGCAAAACACTACCGCAGAGGTTACGGTAGTGACTATGCAGACTACCGCGCCCTACGCCCCTTCCGAGTATAGGACAAAACTTTTCAATGCGTGGGGTATTGGCAAGAAGGATAAGGACAACGGCCTTTTGATTCTCTATGCGGTCACCGAGCATAGAATAGAGGTTGAAGTCGGTTATGGCTTGGAGGGGATACTGCCGGATTCGAAAGTCGGCAGGCTGCTGGATGAGTATTATGTCCCGCTCAGGGACCAGAACAGGACTGTAGGGGGCATAATGAGTTTTACTGCGCAAATATCCTCCGCGATAAGGTCTGAATATGGGTCAAATACGAATTCTGGGGGTAGCGACTTTGTATCTGTCATCATTATCATAGCGATGTTTTCAATATTCATCGCATTTTTTGTAATCCTGATTTTGTCGATCAAACGCGGTTCGCGCTGCGGCAAATCCTCATGGCGTAAAAGCGGGCCTGGCGGCTTTGGAGGATGGAGTTCCAGCCATCGCGGCAATTTCGGTGGCGGACATCATGGCGGCTTTGGAGGGGGCCACAGCGGCGGGGGCGGCGCTGGAAGATAATTTTTAAACTAACTTGCATAATTATCATAATGAAAACACTAATACTCGTAATTATAGCCGTTGTAGTGATTTTAGGTATTTTTGGCCTTATGGTCATGGGGACGTATAACAGCATGGTCTCTCTCGACCAGAACGTCTACTCCAAGTGGAGCGAGGTTGAGAGCCAGTACCAGAGGCAGGCCGACCTGATACTGAATCTGATTTCTGTCGTCTCGAGCTCTGTGAGAGTAGAGACTAATTTCACAAAAACCATCACCGACGCAAGGACCAAATGGATGAGTGCGTCAACGCCCTTAGAGAAGGATACTGCGGGTGTCGATATGTCCAACGGTGTGGCCAACTTCATGAACCTGATCGCCACGGCAGAGAATTACCCTGTATTACAGGCCAACAAGCAATACGTTGCACTGACGGATGAGATTTCAGGGACTCAAAACAGAATAACTGTCGCCAGAGGCCGCTACATAGAGGCTATCCGGGACTACAACACGGCCATAAAGACCTTCCCGGGCAACATGTTCGCCGGGATGTTCGGCTTCATCGAGAAGGAGTATTACGCTGCTGAGGTCCCATTGACTACACCCCCCTTAGGGACCGGTGTGTTGCCCTAAGGAATTATAATAGAGGGTATTAGGCAGCCATCTCGTCAGGCGTGATCATATCCTTGCCGTGCTTCCTTCTCGCGTCAATCAGCCTCTGTCTCTGCTGCTTGACGTGCTCATAGAACACGCCTGGGATGTGCTCTTCGCCATTGTAAATGGCCTCTATCCTGTCGAGCTTGGCCAGCTGCTTTGGTGTCCTTATCGAGAACTCTTTGACATATTCCTCTTTGGAATATTCTTTGTTCAAAGCCACCTTAAACAAGGCCTTCAGGTCTTCGTATTTTGGTATGTAACCCACGGGAGTCTCGATTGCGCCATAGTCCTCATGCACACGGCCTTCCATCCAGAGCAACCATACTTTTTTGTCAAGAGCGCTGTTGAGGTACTTGCCATCCTCCTTGAGGAAGTAGTTGGTGGTGAAGACGAGAGGTACCTTGTCCAAATCGGCGCCGAACTTCAGGTGGTTCTTTATGTAAGTCCCGAAAGGCAATACTAAGAAGTCCAGGTTTGCCATCGGGTCGTGCCTGCGTACGCCCTCCTGGCCGATTATTGCTGACGTGGTCTCAGACTCAAGGGCAGCGCCCATGAAGACCCCGTGGGACCAGCCAAGGGACTGGCAGACCGGCACGGCGGTGTCTGAATCCCGTCCGCCGTATATCATCCCATCTACTATGACACCCTCGGGGGTATCAAGGTTTGGGTCTGCGTTGTCCAGTTCTTTTAGTCTAATGGTATAGCGCGCATTCTTGTGAGCTGGTAGGATATCTTTCCCTTCAGCATCCTTCATGCCTTTTTTCCAAGCGCCGACATAGTTTATCCCCTCTTCAGGCAGCTCCCTGCCCATCCCAAGCCAGTACGGGACGCCGTCCCTGACAAGGATGTTGGAGAAGATGACCTCTCGCGGCGTTGTGATGGCCTTGTAGATGACCGGGTCATCCTTTGGGTTGACATCCTGTATAATCCCAAATATGCCCTGCTCGACATTTGCAGCTATGCATCTGCCCTCCTTGTCTTTTTTAAGATATGCGATGTCGTCGCCGACGATGCTCTGGCCGGAGACCATCGCAGTCGATGTCTTCCCGCATGCGCTCGGATAAGCTCCAGTGAAGTAGGTCACCCGATTCTTTCCAGGCGGGTGCACGCCCATGACTAGCATGTGCTCGCAGAGCCAATCTTCCTTGGCTGCCTTGGAGATAGCCAGCCTAAGAGCCAGCTTCTTTAGGCCCACGCTGTTTCCTGCATATTGGTTATTGATCGTAAACACGCGCTCTTCCTCAAGATCCATGTATATCCTTCTCTTGTCCATGTTCTTCGGGACGTTGTTCTCGAGCTCGCCGGCTGAGTGGATGAAATAGAAGAACTTGGGCGAACCGTTCAGGCGCTTGAAATCCTCATAGCCCGGCCTGTAGAGCATCTGCTCGCTGTGGATGACATAAGCAGAGTCCGTCAGCTGCAGTGCAGGTATGGAAAACTCAGACTTGTTCGGGCCTAAGCAAAAGAACGAGACTATCATCTCCTTGCCTTTCATTATCTCCTCAAGAAGCCCCAAGACCTCTTTTAAGCCCTCTTCTTTGTCTATCGTGTTGATGTGCTTGCTTATGGTCTTCCCTTTCGGGAGCATTATCCGAGTATTTTTGGTATCCCTTGCAAGGTCTTTTGAGCCGTCGAAGTGGATGGTATGGCCTTTCATGTTCAGGGCCTTTTCTTCGTTGTTCTTGAGGGCCAATAGGCGTATGTAATCATAATCCTGCGGAGAGTCGGTAAGCACAGTCACTTTTGCGGGCTTGCAGAGGGCAACATATTCCTCGACAACTTTCATCACCTTTGGGTTTTTCAGAGTCTCTAACTTCGCTATGTTATTGGCGTCTAATACAGCTTTGTCAATGGCCATAAGAATCAGGCTAGATTATGGTCGCGGGTTATAAAAAGGTTAGTTGAAATATGGCTTTGCTCCTAAAATAGCCTAAAAGACCGCTTTTAGGAGCAGACACGTCCTTTTAGGAGCAGAAAACGCAAGGTTTTTAAGCCTTAAACTACAATATTGCTCATTAAACCCCCGGTATGAACCTGCTTTGCAGGGGGAATGCCGGGATCCCTTCACAATAGTCCGCCTAGTTCTGAAGGTCAAAATGTCTAAGCTAAGGGCTATTGTGTTCATTGACGGAAACAATCTGTATCACAACCTCAGGGCTCTCGGTGTGAAGCCAAGTAGTATAGATTTCTACAAATTGAGCGAGCTGGTCTGTGAGCACTTTGAATGCGAGTTCAAAGGCTCAAGGTATTACAACTCTGTGCCGAACATAAAGGATGACCATCTCAATTACCACAAACATATGCTGTTCTTAGACGAATTGATGACTTTGCCAAAGTTCGAGGTCCTTACACGAAAGCTCCAGGGTTACACTACGAAGAGCCTCCGGCGGGAGAAGAGGGATATTATCGACGGCCTTGACCTATGCCCTGCTTGCAGACCTATTGTTGAAAACAACTGCCTCGACTGCATAGGAAGGTTCAGGAAGAAAGAGAAGGGCATTGACGTGATGATTGCAGTAGACATGCTAAATCTTTCCGTGATCGAGGAGGCATGCAACTGTTGTATACTCATTTCCGGAGACGCTGATTTCGTCCCGGCGTCGCAGATAGTCAACAAACATGGTAAAGCCGTCTACAGTGCATTCATACCTCGGGGCTATTCCTGGGAGCTGAGGGAGAACCTGAAGTTCTGGACTCTGAGCAAGGACTTCCTTCTAGAGAACTGCACAAAGGATACTCACTCACAAAACTAACGTTGATTCCCAGTTCAAACATCTCGTGGAT
>CAYSUP010000079.1:0-4631 GCA_964434205.1 uncultured archaeon
ATATGATATACAGGCCGGCCATTCAGCAGGCTGCTTCACCGTGTTTTTGCTTAATGATTACAATGGGGACGTCCTTGAAAAGGAAAAACCCGACATGGTGGTAAGGAACGTCTCAGAACTCACAGAAAATGGAAAAGTCTAAGATGGAAAAGTCTAAGAAAAAAGCGGAAGAGCCGAAAATCAACGGTGATGCAGAATCGCTAGAACAGATACGTCTGCCGCTTCACGCCATCATTGCGCTCATAGTGCTCTTTTCCTCAATCCTTTGGTTTGTTTTCCCAAGCGATATAACCCTGCTGCTTTTCGCCGCCGCAGTGACAATTTCAAGCATTTTCTTGCTGGTGCTGACGGTTGTAGAATTCAGGGAATACCCCAAAGAGCGCCTGAATATCATACCTTTCATTGTCGGCATAATGCTGGTCTCAATTGCAGTCTTTAACAAGGATGTGCTGCTTTCGGTCCTCTTTGCTGCCTACATGGTCATTTCGATAATATTTGCGGGCAGGCTGATAAAGCTCCAGACAGCAATAATAATCGCCCTTGCGATAACTGCGGTAATATTCAGGGTCTATCCGGCTTTGCCGGGAACTGGCCCGTCCCCCGGCCATCTCATCTCAATGGATGACCCCTACTTCCACTACAAGTACACTGAAGACCTCTACAAGAACGGCAACATAGCGCCGGTAGACCACCGGATATATCCGCCAGGCGGCAAGCCGGCACCACACCTTTTCCCATATTACTACAACGCTTACTTAGCCCTTCTTACCGGAATACCCCTACATCACATAATGATACTTTACGCAGTGCTGCTATCCGCATTTGGCGCAGTTGTGATGTATTTCCTCCTTAAGGAGCTGACCGGCGACTGGAAGAGCGGGTTTGTAGGGGGCTTTCTTTTTGCAACCCTGCCGATGCTGCTTACAAAATCAGCGGCCGGCGCTACAGAAGAAGACCCGATGGGGATGGTGCTCGGCATATTCTCTATTTATCTGCTTATCCGGGCGATCAAGACCGAGGGGAATACAAGCATAAAATATGCAGTACTTTCAGCAATATCCTTTTTCATAACCACAATCACATGGGGCGGCAGCAACTTCTTGTTCATAGCGCCGTTCTTTGCAATCGCCATCTACCTTTACTTGGGTTCGATCTTCAATCGGGAGAATTGGAATATCACAAAGGCAGTATTCATTGCAGGCCTTTTATTCGTAATATTCAGGTTGCTGTATCTGGGCGGTAATTTCCTGCTGGACTTGGAGTTCATAGCCCCCATGGGGGCTGCTTTCATGACCGGGCTTTGGGCAGAAGGCGTCAAGGAGAAAATCTCCGGCAGCTCGGCCTTAAAGCTTATCCGGACAGGCGCATTATTAGTAGGGTTTGTAGCCCTTGTACTCCTCTACTGGTCGCTTTTCGTGGAGGCCCTCCCGGACAATGCAAGGTCAGAGTTTGCAATAGGCGTCCTTTTGCTTTTGGCCGGGATGCTGGTTGCGAGCATAATAGCGATAATAGCCCCGTCAAAGGGCAATAAGAAACTCCTAGGCGACATAAAGCCGGCCGAACTGATTGAAAGCCTGAGGCGAAACGCCCTCATTATCTCCACAATTGTGCTCGTGCTGGCTATTGTAGCCCTCCTTTCTACAAGCCTCATGGCCAAGCTGTCAAACATCCCGATATCTACCTACGAGCGCTTTGCAGGCGTCTCAAACCAGAACTTCCTCGTAGACAAGACCATTTCTGAACAAGGGGCGCTTGCCAGCGGCTCGCTTGCCGAAAGATTACAAAAAGGGCTTGCCAGTTATGGTGCAGGCGAACTGCTTACAATACTTATGGGCATTGCGGTAATCCCGCTTCTAGGCTACTACTTTTTCACAAAAAAGGGTGAACAGATGTCCAGCCTGCTGCTCGCTTATCTGGTGGGCCTGGTGTTTTTCTCATTCACAATGAGGTTTGTCTGGGTTGAAGCCCGCCTCGGTTTCTCGCAGTCGCTTGGTTTCATAATGCTGGGCGCCACCGCCGGTTTGTTATTGCCGAAGAACCTAAAGGAGATAGGCACGATAAAGATACTGCCGCTTGTGATAATAATCCCCCTCCTCCTGATGTTCACATTCTTCCCGTCTGTGCTGACCCAGTCGGGCATCGACTCTGCCTGGGACTCCGCAAAGAGGCCCGCTTCAGTCGACCCGGCATGGTTCAACGGCGTCAAATGGCTTGATGCGAACATAGCTCCAGGCGCATTTGTGGGCGACAATTACGTAAGCGGGGATTATGTGTTCACCTGGTGGGACTACGGCCACTTCATAACTGCACTTTCCCGCGCTACTGTAATCACCGATCCCCTACAGGCCGATGAAAGTTACATCATGAGGACTGCACGTTTCTTCTACAACAAGACTACCGAAGACGAAGCGATTGCATGGCTGATGACGCAGCCCTGGAGCTCTAATTCAAGCGGCGAATACAAAACCAAGTACATAATACTCGACTACAGCCTCGTAGGCAAGGCATCTGCGCTTGCTTTCCTTGGTACCAACTACTACCAATACCCCAACGGTTATGAGGCGGTAAACGGCGTTTGCCAGTCAGGCGAGATATGCCAGAACGTTGAAAACGGCCTTTTGGCCGACTACACAGATGGCAAATACTCCTGCAAGCAGGGTGTTGTCTGTACAAGGGACAAGATGATATCCGCAATCGACGAAAAGAAATGCTGTGAAGAGGCGCCCACGCAATGTTGCGACCCCTCTTATGACTGGCGCGTAATCGACGAGAAAGGCGGGTTCCCAAAGATACTCCGTTCGCCTGGCACACCGGTATACGGCCAGTACGAGCTTGTGGACCCCGGGTATTATCTGCCGAATTGCAGGAAAGAATACACCACTTCCACAGACCCCATATTCGTCGTAGAGAATGGCGAGCGAAAGACAGTGACCACAAGATTCCTCTATTCGGGCTTTAGCGGGCTAGCATATGGCGACGGGGGCGATTATCCTGCCCTTATCATATTCACTTATGCAGACGGCACGCAAAACCTGAAGTTCATATCCAGAACTTGCGATACCAAGGAATATAGCGAGGTGATGGGCCTTGGCAAGGACTTATTGAAGAACCTGGGATACGGCCAGCGATTATCCGAAGATGTCATAGCCCCGCAGATATTCGTCCATGTGCCGCAGAAGTGGCTGAACAGCATGTTCACAAAGCTCTACCTGCTGGATGGGAAAAACCCAGACGGCACCAGCCTAAAATACATACATATGATAGACAATGAGCAAATGCAGAAGATATACCCCTCAGTAAAGATATACACGATAGACTTTCCAAACGAGATCCCCGTCATAAATCCGAACGGCGCAAAATGGGGCGACACATTGGAAGTTGACTACACCGGCAGGTTCGAAAACGGTACGGTGTTCGACTCTTCAGTCGGCAGGGCCCCGCTAAGGTTCATACTGGGCGTAGACGGCATGATAGATGGATTTGAAGAGGCTGTAATGGGTATGGAAGTCAATGAATCCAAGACAGTCACAATACCCCCGGAGAAGGCATACGGCGTCGGCACCGGCCACCCATTGGCCAACAAGACCCTGATCTTCGATATACGGCTTGTCAGCATAAACGCACAGGCTTCGCCCGAGGTCCCGGAACCAATCCCCGAGGTCGAACCGCCAGTGGGGAACGAGACGGCTGGCAACTATATCCTAAACATGACATTTGACTACTATAACGCCGAGCTGAACTCAGCATATACCGCAAACAGGTTCCCGCTGCTCGTGTGGGGTTGCCAGTACAAGCGGTTTGGCATGGTAGGCGACGACCTTGACGCACTGAGGAAGCTGACATGTATCATGACAAAGGGCGAACCACTTGATGTCTGCGGAGCGGCTGGTATAGTCTTCCAAAACGGGAAGGTCGCCGCAGGGAACGAAGAAGAGCAGAAATACCTGAGGGCGCTTTCGTCCAGCCTCTTCAAGACCGACATGGAGCCCTGTGCTCTCCCTGGTTCGATGACCTTGCAAGCTTTCTACTCCAAGTCCTGTTCACAGTGCGCCCTGCAAAAGTCGGCACTTGACACAATAGCCAGCGAGTTTGGCGACTATCTGGACATCTCATACTACTGCGCTGGGGATGATACGTATTGCAGGGAGCATTCCGCAAACGTCATAGCGTAGTCTTATTAAAATGCTCTTGTTTCTAGCATCCATAGTCGCCTTTCTGGCGACCTTTTTCTCGGTACCTGTTTTAGTCCGGAAATTCAGGGATGCTGGGCTTACGGGCAAAGACGTCCACAAGTCGAGCAAGCCCGAAATACCCGAGATGGGCGGGCTCGCAATCGTTGCAGGACTCGTCGCCGGTACTTTGTTTGCCATAGCCTTCACAACTCTTTCCCAGAGCAGGTTTTCACCTGTTTCCGAGACAAACCTTGTAGGAAACCTGACCGAGCTATTTGCAGCACTGACGACCATATTAATCATAGCGATAATAGGTTTGTTTGACGACCTGGTCAAAATACGCCACAGTGTCAAGATGGCGCTCCCGATTGTCGCCTCGCTCCCGCTAGTGGCGGTCGCGGCCGGACACCCTTATATAACGCTGCCCTTTGTCGGGCAGCTTTACCTACCGATAATATA
>CAYSUP010000080.1:0-4538 GCA_964434205.1 uncultured archaeon
CGCTTACGGCTCTGCCAAAGGTTATGGCGCGAACACCGCATATGGTGCGGACAGCACTTATTGTATTTGTCTTGATCTCCTTTGCCTCCGCAAGCCTTAACGTAACGCGCTCGTCAGACGACGGCGCGGATATTGCTTATTCATGCAAAGACAGCGGGGACTGCATAAAGCCGGGAGAGGAATACTGCGGAAAAAACGAGCTTTATCTTGTGAACTGTGTCGGGGGGAGCAAGTGCATAGTCGCATGCAATCGCATAAAGATATGCACGGTGGGGGATGAGATACAAGCCTCGATAGGGATCTCGCCAAAGAACAAGAGCGCAGGGGAGCTTATACTGCTGACTATCAAAAGCTCTGAGACGGGGGACCAGGCAGCCTGTGATATAGAGGTTTATTATACCAGCAAGCTTGAGGGCTTGGCAAAAGAGGGCGCTGCAGTGAGCAAGATATATAACATGCCGGACTATGACCCGGGTGAGCTGGTGCTCTCTGGCCATAGCGACAGGATGGGCAATTTCAATTTTACATTGGAAAAGCCGGGCAAATACACGATTAAGGCTGCGCGCAGGTACGTTGTATTTGACGTGGGGGGGAACGGCAGCGAAGAAGCTGAGGCAGAACCGATAGAGAATAATACGGTTGCACAGAACCAGACAATTGTCATAAGCCCGCCGCCGGCAGTAATATGCGGCGATGGCATTTGCAGCGCAGGGGAAACCTGTGCTAAGGACTGCCGGCCCGCCGACAAGGAGTTCACGGCATTTATTGCAATCCTGCTCTTCGCTATAATACTGATTTCCACCATAATAATAACGCTCTATATGTACACAACCGGTAGGGCAAGGCCGAGCATAAGGAAAAGGAAGGCGCAGGAGACTATGCATTTAGATAATACGGTAGGGGCTGCTGTCGTGCAAGCCGAAGCCCAGGGCGCCCAAAAGGAGTCAGATACGGTCAATTTCGTCCTCAAAGCCGTAAAGAGGATGAAAAAAGAGGACGTATACCAAAAGCCGACAATCGAGTGCCAGAGATGCGGGTATCACAACAGATTGGGCATTGAGTTTTGCGAATGCTGCGGCATCAGGCTCGCGCCGGTGGAAGAAAAGAAAGTCAAAAAGAAGAAAAGATAGTTAAGAGCTTAAGATAGCAATCGCATCAGCCTTGCAACCTTTTCCTTGCCAGTATATCCGTGCTTCTCTGAGCCACCGCTCAAAACTGCGCCAAACTCGCGCGCAACACAACAGTCTTGGCTTATTAGCGCTGCTTAACTTCCAAGGATTTCCGCGACTCGCTCTTTAGCTGTTCGAGGTACACAGACCTCCACGCATTCAAGCCTCTTAATTTCATCTTCCAGATTTCGTGCTGTCTTGGAGACTTCCTTTATGTCCCTCAGCCCGTTGTCGTCCACAGGAATAGAGAAATCAAAACGGCTGAGAGTGACCTTGCTTATGAGAAGTTGATACTGCTTTAATTTGGCCTTCTTGGCTAATAAATCCCTGTCGACTGGGCCTAAAACCGAGCCAGCGATTTTGTAGAGCCTTCGGTCGTCCAGTGTGTCTAAAAGCTCCTTTGCAATCGGAGATTTCCCCATCGCCCAAATCTTCATCTCCTCGTCGCCCATCGTCAAAAGACTCTTCACACTTATGTCCTTTTTCACCTGGCCCATCGCTTCTTTCAGCATCGCGTCCGCGACATGGACAGTGTGGTGGAAGTAGACGGCCTCGTACATCTGGTTCCTTCCGATGAGCAAAGCCTCAAGGGCGATGAGGCCTTTCTTGTTGAAGAATATCTGGTTTTCTTCAAACCCGATGACGTTTATGATGCGGTCAACATCGATAACGCCGTAGGCAACTCCTGTATAGTGAGCATCCCTCAGCAGGTAATCCATCCGGTCCGCATCTATCTGCGATGAAACGATCTTGCCTTGGCCGTCACCTTTTGCGAGTTTAAGGATCCTGTTCTTGTCAAAGTTTTGAGTTATCACATCGCCCAACCCGCCTTTCAAGACGGCCTCGAGGTTGTCCTCATGGTCTACGCCAAAGACGCTTTCAAGCGAGTGGCTGAAGGGCAGGTGGCCGACGTCGTGGATGAGGCCGGCGAGCCTGATGGGGGCCTCTTCTATGCCCAGCTTGCGGGCGATCCTTCCGGCCAGATGCATCGTCCCGAGTGAGTGCTCAAAGCGTGTGTGGTTCGCGCCGGGATAGACGAGTGAGCAGAACGAGAGCTGCTTTATCCTCCGTAGGCGTTGCATCTCTGGGGTGTCCACGACTGCGCGCTCTGCTTCAGAAAGGTCTATGTCTCCGTGGACGGGGTCGCGTATGGTTTTCATAGAATCAGTGTTGTTTATTTCAAATAGAGACTTAAAATCTTCGGCACGTTAATCAAGAAGCTTAAGGAACTCTTCCACAGTAAGCCCGGACTGCTTTATTATGCTCAGCACAGTCTTTATGCTCAATTCTCCCTTCGCAGGGACTGTTGCCGGCGGCCTATCCGGACAGCTCAGCCGGATGTGCGAGCCTCTCTGGCGCACCGGACGGTAACCCAATTTATATAACGCCTGGAGGGCATCTTGCCCAGAAATAACAGGTATCTGCCTCATGCTGGAATCGCAATCTTCTTCAGTTCGGGCTCGTTCTGCTGGACTGTAGAAATCCCTTCTTCCCATAAACCCTCAAGGTGCAATTCAAGAGCTTCACGAATGTTCTTAAGCGCTTCGGACTTGGTCTTGCCTTGGCTGACACAAATCCCCGACAGACCGGGCACCGTAGCTACATAATACCCATCTTCCGACTTCTCGAGGAGGATTGTGTAGTTCATAACCATATTTGAGCTACGGTTCTTAAAAGCAGATTGGTGAGGAAAAAGTCTCAGACGACGTCAGTAAGATATCTCCCGTTCAGCTCGTCTAGATTTGCATAATCGTTGTCGCGGTCGTCCAGGCATACTGCTTAGATTGTCTTTCCAATTACGACATAAATCAGCCTAACTGATTTATTCTTGATGGTCAAGCGGACTCGAAAAGCTCTAGAGTATTCATTTGAATGCAACTTCTTGTATCGAAATGGGTTTAACTTCATGAGCCGCAGCTTGTCAAGTATTATGCGCTTTGATTTTTCATCTAAGTCTTTGACATGAGTCCTGAAGAAAACAGTGGTTTGTACCTCGAATTCCATTGCGGAATCGAGGCGGACCTGGGAACGTGAAGTATTAGCTCTTCAATACTTTCATTATCTCCTTCTCGCTGACGATATCGCCGCGCTCTATAGATGTCTTAAGGAGCTTCTCGAACAGGGCTACCTGCTCAGGCGTGTAGCTCTCGTCGTACTCGCTCGGGAAGACCTTCTCCCTAAGCGTCTCTGTTATGAGCTCTTGTATGTTCCTGAATCCGTACTTCTTCGCATAGGCCTGCGCCTTGACGCGCAGGTTATCAGAGAGGCTGACGTTTATCTGTTTGTAGGCCATCGTGTCCATATTAATTAGTATCTTTTAGTATAAAAAGGTATTGAAGCGAAAAACTCTCAAACTAAGCAGTCGCAACTAAAGAAAGCGGAGGGATATTATCTTATTGGGACAAATTATAAAAGCTTTTAAACAGAGGCTCGTAATAATAAAACTTCAAACCCAAGGACCGAAGACCCAGGACCCAAGACGGAGTACCGAAGACTCAAGACCGAAGAATCAATACCCAAAACCCAGGACTCAAGACCCAAGACCTAAAATGCTCCAGACAAACCTGCACAGCGTCCCAAAGAAGCTTATCCTCCTGCAGGGCATAGACCTTGGGAGGGGGGAGATAAACGTGATGGGCGGCAGAATGATGCTCCTGCCTGTGGAGATACTCGCCGAGATGGTCCACCGCAGCGGGAACTCGCCCGAAGTCGCGCAGCTGCTCTATGAGTCCTGCAGGGTGACGACTGAAGACCATTACAGGTATATGAAGGAGAAGAAGGGAATGGGCGAGAAAGAACTTTTGGACTGGTCAAAGGAGCTCATGGGCTTCATAGGCTGGGGCAAGGGAAGGTATATAGAGTCGGGTGTGACCAAGGGCAACCTGTGTCTTGAGATGGAAAACTCCTCAGTCGCCGTCGAATACCTGAAAAAGTACGGCAAGTCCGAAAAGCCGGTCTGCCATATGCTCTGCGGCGGGGCTGCCGGGATACTCAACGCAGTCAACGGGCGAAGCGACATGGTGACCGTAGAGACCGCGTGCCTCGCAAAGGGCGACCCCAAATGCGTGATAATAGGCAAGCCGCGCAGCCAGCTGGCAAAAGAGGGGAAAAAATAGGCAATGGCGCATTTTTATACGACTCGCAATAATTATAGACACAACCCAAAATGGCAACCGACCGAGCCAAAACCGGCATTTCAGGACTTGACGCTTTGTTAGAGGGCGGGATACCCCGCGGAAGGACTATCCTGTTAGCCGGGGGGAGCGGGACTGGAAAGACCATCTTTGGCATGAGCTTCCTCTACCAGGGCGCGCTCATGGGCGAACCGGGCATCTATCTCACAATGGAGGAGAAGCCCAAGAACATCAG
>CAYSUP010000081.1:0-4488 GCA_964434205.1 uncultured archaeon
CACGGCGGCCTTGTCGGTGCGAACCGGGAGATAATAAAGGATGCGGAAAAGCTGGGCCTCCTCCACGCCCACAGGAACCTGACGATATTCGGCCGCCAGTCACGGCCCCTTCCAAAGATGCTTGAGTACTGCTCAGAGCCGCTTCTTCTGGGGCTCACGGGCAACTATATAGCCTGCATTAAATTCATCGAACAGCTGGGGATAGACCTCAAAGACCCGGTGGGCGGGGAAGTCAGGCACTACGTTGACCTAAACCAGGACGAGAAGCAAAGGCTCACAAGCGCCCTATATATGTTATTATTGGATCACAACGCCCCGCACCTTGTCACCGAGATGCTGATAGGGGAAGTTTATGAGCTGCTGAAGGAGAAGCCAAAGACTGAGCTTAGGGACGCAAAGGAATTTGCCACAGTCCTTAATGCATGCGTTGCGCCGGGCAGTAGGATAATGGCCGTGGACGGCAGCATAACGACAATTGACTGTATGTCAGAGTGCCCGACTTTCTCGTATTCCAACGCAGATGGATTGATAATCTCTAATAGGCACGAGAGGGTGCACAAGGTTAAGCTGCCAGATGCCCTGCACATGTTCGAGATAAAGACTAGGATGGGGTTGAGCGTTTCTGCCACTGAGAACCACAGGTTTTTGGCCTGCAGAAACGGTAAAATATCTTGGAAACCAGCCGAGGAGATAAGTGACGAGGACTATCTGGCAATACCCCGCAAATTCAGCACAGTATGCGACCATTATCCTTACGAGGCAACGGACCTCTTTTCGGACGATGAGATACTTATGAACAATGGCTGGTTTAAGCTCAAGAAGCATGTCAAGCCCATTAAGAACCCGCGAATGACGGAAGAGCTGTTTGAACTGGCCGGTTTTATTCTTGGCGACGGTCACCTTTCAAAAGGCGGGGTCAATATTGTGTTCGGCAAGGACAAAACGTCCCGTGAGCTGGAGTTACGCTACAAACGCATCATAGCCGAGCTTTTCGGCCTTGACAGTTACACTACAGACGACAAGTCCGGTTATAGGAACATAATCTGGAACAATCTTACATTAAGGTCGGTTTTCCAGAGGCTCGGGATACCCGTCGGCAGTAAGGCGAAAATCATCAGAGTCCCCCCAAAGCTGCTGATAGGTCCAGACTCTTGCGTGGCAGCCCTGGTGAGGGGCCTTGTAGAGAGCGACGGTAACATATACAGTGGCGGTATAGAATTCAGCACGCATAGCAAAGAGCTTGCCGAGCAGCTCCCGCTGGTTCTTCTAAGATTCGGTATCAAAAGCCACTTGATGGCGAGAAAATGCAACGACTGCAGCGGTTTTAAGTATCGTGTGACCATTTGTGGCTATGAGAATATGCAGAAATACGCAGATTCTATAGGCTTTGTCACATCGAAGCGGAAGAACTGGCTTTCGGACTGGTTAGCTGAGAGACGGCCCGGCAAATCAAACGCGGATTTGATCCCCTTCGCTGCCGATTACCTTTCGCGCCTGCATGCAGAGCTTGGCGTTCCGTCTAATTGGTCCTCGCATTTCACTTATTATACGAAGGGAAAATCAGTCAGGCGCACTACACTGAAAAAATATATTGGCTATTTTGATGGCCGGATAAGCGCATGCAAGGCAGCATTGGATCGGGGGGATCCAACGATTGTACTCAAAACCCTTGGCATAAGCCAGACACGCTTCTCCAAAAGCGCGGGCATATCCAGGGAGTGGCTGGCAAGAATACTCGCTGGCAAATCGCCGGGCAAGAACGCCAAGGCTAAGATCCACATGGGCATCGAATGCCAGAAAACCCGTATTTCAGAACTCGAAAACCTGCTCAAAAATTTAAGGATTCTTACAGAGTCAGAACTCCAGTGGGACAGAGTAAAGTCGGTTGCCGTCCCGGTTCGGCCGGAGTTCGTTTATGACTTGAGAATGCCGCAGAACCATAATTACTTCGCTAATGGCATTCTGGTGCACAATTGCGGCCGCCACGAAGAGGGCGCTGTGGGCGTTTCAGTCTGCATGGGCGACAGGGTGGAGGGATGGTCGAGGGCAAAAGCGCTCCTTGAGAAGCACCGGAAAGAGTTAAGGGAAGGCATTGAGCTTGTCAAGAACAAAGGGCTGGAAGAGATGAGCAACATCTATTGGTTTGACGGGAGCGGCGTCATAAGGGAGACGCTTGTCGGCGTCATTGCAGGCATGACTTATGGCGCCATGCAGGTCAAAATGGGAAAGCCCATCATTGCTTTTGGACTGACTGACGAAGGCGAGCTGAAGATCTCGGGCCGCGGGAACTATGACCTGACGCGCGCCGGCCTTAAGCTTGGAAAAGCGCTTAACGAGGCAGCAAGGCCCCTTGGCGGCGAAGGCGGCGGCCATGACGTTGCCGCAGGAGCGAAGATACCCCCGGGCAACAGGGAGGAGTTCCTCACGTCGATGAACGAGATTGTCGGGAGGCAGCTAGGCAAGAAAACGACGAAATAAGCCGCTTATTTTTTTACATTCTCCGCCTTATTTTTTACATTCCCCGTCTTCGCACTCCCCTGGGCAGATGAATGTCTCCCATGCCATACCGCCAGAGCTTGTGCAGTAATACTCCTCCAAAATCGTCATAGCCCCATTTTCGCCAATGCCGCCGCATGAGTCCGGGTGCCTTGACCTCTTGCCATCCGAGCCCAGCAGCAACACCTCGCCCTCATCGTAATATTTCCTGCCGCCGTCAGAGTCCACGCATGGCCACAGCTCGTTGCAGCGTTCCTTAATATCAGCGTCAGTTATGTGTTCGCAGAGGGTGTAGTCCTCGTCTGCAATGGCCCTGCAGAGGTATTCGCTGTCAAGGCTAAGGCCTGTGCATCTGTTGTCCATCAGCTCATTGTCCTTGATGACATGATATATGCATTGTACCATATATTGGTCCTCAGCGAGGTTCTCGCATATACTGGCGTCCTTTGACTTGTTCGCCTCCCTCAGGAAGCACCCGTATTGGTCGCCAACGCCGGCCTCCTTAAGCAAGAGGCAACCCTCAAGGTTGTTGAGCTTAAGGCTCACCGCCTCGGTGCAGCTTTGGCTCTCTATGATATTACCTATGAGCTTGCACGGCTCGTTGTCTAATGTGTTTTTGGCAAACGCTGCCAGGCAGTCATAGCGTATCGTGTTGTACTCAAACTTGTCGGGTATCTCAAGGCACTTTGTGTAGTTTCGCCCGCCAATAGCGACGTACTTGATGCAGTCAAGCTTTGCCCGCCCCTCAAGATGCTCGCAAGCAGGCATGTCAGCCTTGACTGTTGCATAAGCCTTATAGCAGTCATCCTTGAAGTTGACTGCCGTTATCCTCTCGCAGATGCCAGCGTCGCTCTCGTTTTGGGCCAGCAGGCTGTAGCACTCTGCTTTCTTGTCCAGGCCGACCCAGCGGTCGCACGGGTCTGACACAATCGGGCACTGCCCGCAGTCAAAGGCGCAGTCTGAACAGTTCTCGCTCGAATCACAGGTCTGGTCAAAGTCACACTCTGCGGGGTTTCTTGCCGTGCAGCCGCCGGACATGGAGCTGCTCAAGTCGTTCGGATTGCAGTAATAGCCGTTTGGGCACCGGCAGTCGCCCGGGCAAGAGAGGCATGTTTCATTGTCCAAGCAGCTGCCGTCACCGCAAGAGCCTTTTGGGCACTCGGCGAAGTAGCAATCGGGCAAAACTCTTCCGACAGACGTCCCGTCCGGGCACACCTTTGCATCTTTTGTGCACCCCTGCGGCGTATTGTTCATCACTGCCGGACAAGCGGCAAACTCGCAGCCCGGCAGCACGCGGCCGACCGCGCCCCCGCCGGGGCAGATTTTGGCGTCCGCAGGGCACGCCTTTGGGTTTGGCCCGGGATTGCCGGGCATCAGTAGTAATAAAACAGATATGCCTATAACCGCCAGAATAATAACAATCACAGCCAAGATGGCCACTTCCTTGCTCATATCTGTTCGCATAATAAACGCTTACCGAAAGAAAAACGTTTTTATGCAATCTTTTTCTATATTCCCGCCGTAAGATGCACACCTCAAGATTCTTTAATCTTGCTGGCAGGGAAAACGCGGTTTTCCCACAAACTTCTGGTGATTAGGTAAAATCCGTACCAAATCACGCATAAATTATCGTGAACATCTTCTTAAACAAATCCTCGTTCCGGTTGTTGAACCGAAACTCCATCTCCTTGGCGTACAACTCGTAGTTTTCAAGGTTTATCCCATGATACTTGTGGAAGCGTTCCTTCGCGAAGCTCCAGAAACCTTCCAACCCGTTGATGTGGTTGTGCCCGCGTCCGAAGGTCTTCTCATGGTTGACGCGGCTGTGCTTGCCGAACTGCTTCAAGCTTGTGTAGCTCTTGAAGCAGTCCGTGTAGAACACGGACCCTTTCTCCGTTTTCTCCTCGATTTCCTTCATGAGCGTAGCCGCCGTCACGTTCGGCACGACGGCTACGTAGACCTTGCCATTGCGTTCCAGCACGCCGAAAACGA
>CAYSUP010000082.1:0-4481 GCA_964434205.1 uncultured archaeon
CCGTCCTAATCTCGGAGGGCCTCATGCCGGTTTTCTTGCCCCTTAGCAAATAGACGACACGTGAGGAAAGCTCTTGGGAATAAAGCGCAAGCGAGCGCTCGATATTGCTGTGGGCGTAGACAAACTCATTCAAAGCTGCATAATTATAGCCTTCGGGCATCTTAGAAACAACCGACGAATATAGAATAGATGGTAATAAAAGCCTTCCTCCAGTTTCTAGCAAGTTGTTTGAAAATTGTTCAATATGTAATGTTTTTATACATATTGCTTCTAAATACTCTGTAGAATTCGATTGGGAGGGTAAGATGGTACTAACAAGAGAGATGCAAGCATATCTGGAACGGGCCCCTAGGGAAACGCAGGGGCTCATGGCTACTGCCGGCTTTAGGGCAGCCAATACGCAAAGGCCTAAGGGAAATAGATAGATAAACGGGGGGCAATCAGCTGCCTCAAAAATTATTGTGAAACCTATGAGGGCGTTGTTTGGATTGAGAAAAAGAGTCCGGTTAGTTGAGGGAAGTCATATGCCATTAGCATCGCTCTCAGTACCTACAAGGGGAAGAAAACAGTATTCGTGGAAGCGGGGATTCTCAGTTTAAACTTGTAGGTTTCTATTAGCCCTGCAAGCCGGCTTTGGACGCTTATGTCCCGAACATCGATCCAAAGAAGAACGACATTCCCTTGCTCATTAGCCAGAACATCCCCAATGTCCCTGGTATAAGAAGCGGCATGAGCTTGAGGCCTGCACTCTGCTTCCCGTCGCGTATAAGGCCTATAAGCAGGGAGCCAAAGAAGGCTATGCTAAAGAGGGCGATCATCGCAAATGTTGATAAGTAACCCGGTGTTATGCAGGATGGCGGAAGCGGCTGGGCAGTGCTGTCGTATTCCTCTTTGTAAGTCTTTCTGGTATCTGGATCTATCGACATGGCATCGCTATAGTTTTTGGGATTGAGCATCTGTTCCTTCTCCCATTTATCAGGCAGACCGTCGCCGTCAAAGTCCTTTGGGCAGCCGCCGCCGCCAAGGGACATGACATTAAAGCCCTGCATGCCCCCCGACATCGGGCTCGTCTGCGCTGATGATATCGCCTCTTTGTTTATCTCATCTGGCTGGAACTTGTTTATGATGTCAACGAACTGTATAGACACTGAGAAGAGTAAGGGGGCCCCGAAGACCATGCCAAATAGTATGAACAGCGTGTATGACATCGTGCTTGCAGCCATCTCCTTTTGCAAGAGCCTCATCTGGCGTATGTCCGAGCCTATGCCTTGCAATATGTTAGGCAATTCACCGCCTGCCTTCATGCCCTGGATTATAAGCCGTATAGTCCTTTGCAGAACGTTTGACCTGACCCTGCGGGACATATCGGTCAACGCCTCAGGGAAGGATTTTCCGCCCAATGTCTCTTTTTGCGCTATCTTTATCTCCTCGGCAAGCGCGCCGAATTCCTTTCTCGCCGACACCCAAAGGGCGTTATAAGGCGTCATCCCTGCTGAGATGTTTGCACTTACTATTTGCAGGACATCCGGTAAGGTGCCCTCCACCTCGTCAGTCCTCTTGTCTGCCATCAGATTCAAGAGTGAATAGACAAGCATCCATACCACGGCAAAGGAGATCAAAGCCGCGAAGAGTGCAAAGGGTATCCCCCAATTGAAGAATAATATCCCGACAACAGCGACTATGGCCGCCAGTATCGAGCCGTTTACTATCGTTATGCCTGTTATCTCCTCCTGGGTCTTATTGACTCCGCTGTAGATTATGAGCTGGTTTACCTTCTTTTTCCAGCCGAAAGGCGAGAACCTGCCGACCCTCCGGTATATGCCCTGTAATAGGCCGCCCGCACCGTGAACAAGAAGCCTGCCGAGCGTGATGGGGATTGAGAGTATTGTTGTAAAAACCAAAAATATCAGGTGAAAAATCTTTTCTATAACGTAATTAATCGCTTTGCCAACCAGCCTGAATGGCGCTCCAATTGCCTTTCTGGATTTCTTTTTCAGCGCTTTTTTGGCCGCCTCCACTTCCTCTAATCTTTTTTGCTCCTCAAGGAGCGAATCTATTATCCTGGACCGTTCAGAGATCTCCGGCGCAACGGTAGTCGAGATAGTCAATTCAGGCCTTCTCAATGCGGACTGGGGAAGGGATATCCTCTTGCCGGCTGGCCCCATGTCTATTTTCTTGCCAGTAAACTCCTTTGTCTTCCCCTCGTGTTCCTTTGCCTTTTCCTTCTTGCCCCTCTGCGCGTACAGGTCGTCAAGTTTTGCTTTTATGTCCTGCAGTTCGGCATAGGCATCGAGGTTCTCATCTTTCAAAGCCTCTCCCTTCTCAACATTCAGCCTTTTTGTTATATCCTTGACAAGCCTTGCTTTTGGATTGCCAAACACCCCCTTGCGGGTCTCTTTGAGATCCTCAAAAAGCCTGAGTGCTTCCTGGCTCTGCGGCATGGCAAAAACAGGGCTTGTCGAGACGGGCGCCATGGCCACGGTCGGCAAGCCTTCCTTGGCAGCTTCGGGGATAGTGCGAGTCTCTGCCAATGACACCTCCGGCACTTCTTCGACGGCAGTTTCTTCAGCTGCACGCGTTTCTCGCACCTTTGCAAGCTTTTTTGCAACGTCGGCAAACCCGGCATATGTCAATAGGATATCGCCGTTATAGACCTGTTCTTCTTCGACGCTCATCCGCTTCATTATGTCCTTGATCAGACGTTTTTCCGAGTTGCCAAGGAAGCTCTTCTTTGTGCTTATGAGATCCGCAATCAAGCGGGCCATCGCCGGGTTTGTCAAAACCCTCCGGACAGGGACCTTGCGCTTTGCCTTGCTCTTCGCTTTTTCCTTTGCCTTTTCCCTTGCCTTCTTTTGGCGCTCTTTGGCATCCCCTTCAAAGATCTTCTTCAGCTTTTTATCGACATAACTGAGCCTGGAGTAGGCAAGAAGCGAGCCGCGCTCAAACGCTTCCGAGGAGCCGACACCAAGGCGCTGCACTATGTCAGACCGCAGCCTGACCTGCGGGTCGCCAAACCACCCCCTCTTCGCCCTGATCAAATATTCAAGCAGCTTTTTTGTGGTAAGCTTGGAGATTTGCGGGTCAAGCAGGACTGCAGACTTGTCATAAGCCTCTTTTATTTTTGCGAGTCTTTTGTTCTTTGCCTCTTCGATCTTCCTCGCTTTCTCCTCTTCTTTTTTTCTGGCCGCAGTATTTAGTTCTTCCTTTTTCTTTTGGGCTTCTATGAGTCTTTCTTCCTCTTTCCTCCTGGACTCGGCACTCATTTCCTCCTCTTTTCTTTTGGCTTTCTCTGCGGCTTCTGCCCTTGCCCTGACTAGCTTTGCCTGCTTGGCAGCCTCCTTCTTTCTGTCGGTTCCCTTCGCCGCGCCAAAGAGTTTCATTTAGACTATCGGCCTCTTGTTCTTTATGAAGCCTACAAGCATGAACTGGAACATGAACATGAATATAACTATCCCGCCGAATATCAGGTTCTTGTCTATGGAGCCGAATATGTCGACAAGAGTCGATAATATGATAAGAAGTGTTATCCCCTGCGAAGGCAATACGATTACCATGAGCATGTACATGAGCGACCAAAGGTTCATCTCCTGGCCGTATGCCTTTATCCTTGTCTCCTTGTCCCGCGTCAGGTCATTGCTAATCGCCTTTAGGGCTATGCTGACGTCAGAGCCTGCGTACATGCTGTTGACTATCTGCCAGATTATCCGCCTAAGGAAGGGCGATGCGGTGTGCATCCCCACGTCATCAAGAGCGCGTATCACGGACTGGCCGCTCTCCACTTTTTTGATTACCTGCCCGAATTCGTCCGAACACTCGCCATAGCCGCCGTTTGCAACGTGGACGATGGCATCAAAGACGGGTATCCCGGCACCCGTTTGGATCTCAAGGTCCTTAAGGGCGTAGCTAAGGTTGCGTTCTATCATGGCGCCCCTCTTCTTTATCTTCACCTTGGGCATCACAAGCATGTAGAAGAGCATGAATATCGAAAGGCCGATGCCTGCGCCGATGGCCATCGGAAAGCCGATATCCATCTTGCTGACAAGATATGACGGCAGGAGAATCCCTGCAAAAGAGGCGATGCCGACAGACACTGCCATATAGACGGTTATTGAGATATATGAGAGCGGCTCGACGTGGATGCCGGCCCTCTCAAGGTCCCACTCAAGGTTTGGGACTATCCGCTCCAGCTTCTGGGCTATCCCGATAAAGGGCTTAGACGTGTTTTGAAGCCTTTCGGATTCAAAGGCAGAGGGCATTTTGGTTGTTATTACTTTAGGCCTTTGGGCATAAAAGTATCGATTGTTGCGGGTTTTGCATAATTTCGGATAAACGCCGGTAAAAATCACAAACTGGAATAATCGCCGCCCTTTTTCACGATTCCAAGCACCTTATCGTTGTCGCGGTAATACTCCGAAACCACCCTGCCTACGGATTCTACATCCTTTATCTGCCTATCATACATCCATTGCAGTATGGCTTCC
>CAYSUP010000083.1:0-4338 GCA_964434205.1 uncultured archaeon
GCGTTTAAGCCGTGAACTATTTAACCCGTGAAGCAGGTATTCATACCGTTTACAATATAGCAGGATTTATAAACAACATCTATCCCGTTTTTCTTGCAGAATTCAACTGCTTCCGGGGATTCAGAACCCGGCTGCATCCATACCCTCGGTATTCCAAGTTCCTTGCACTTTTCCACAACTTCGTAGGTCACAGCCCTCGGGACTACAGTTATGACAAGAGTTGGTTTTTTCGGAAGGGACTCAAGGTCATGATAAACCTTGTCACTGCCGACTTTGTCATATTTCGGGTTTACGGCAAATACGGCGTAGCCATTGTCCTTCAGAGTCTTATAGACCCTGTAACCGTATTTATCCTCATCAGTCGAAACCCCGACGACGGCTACTATGTTGCTTTTATCAGTGAACATGCCATAGTCCGTCATTTTATCCGTCCTGCAATTTTACAGCTGTTTTGAAACCTGGGCCGTTAAGCACTATTGATTCATACTCCCCGCCCTCGCCTGCAATGTGAATGCCATTTTTCTCGTGCAATTTCCTGAGTTTCTGTAGTGTAACTTCATCTATCCTTTTTCCGATCCAGCTCGTGTCCAAGCCATCAGCAAATACGCCTGCAATCCGGACATCAAAACCCGCGTCCATGACCATGCGCATGTAGGTCTCTGCGTCAACGTGCCAGAGGGGCGCAATCGATGCAAGTTCCAGCTCATAGCAGATTCTTTCAATCCGTGTCTTTTGATATTCCGAAGCAAGAGCACCCGAGACAACGCCCTCTATGCCCTCTTTTTCTTTGATGTATTCCAGCATCACCCTAAGGTCACCAACTTCTTCCTCTTTCATACCGCCTGTCTCCAATTCATAAAGCTTCAGGCCCATTGAGCCGGCCTGATCCGGGCACTTATCTATGTTCAGTGTGTGGAACATGTAAGATTCCTTGTTCTTTGAGACAACAGAAAGCAGACAGACTATGTCATAGCCCTGCTGCTGTGCGTAGTGCACAGCGTAGACTGAGTCCTTGCCTCCAGAAAACAGGGCCACGACTTTCATCCTAATAAGCTTTTGCGATGTAAACAATCTCGGTGGCTTCTTTGCCGCATATGACGCATTTCTCGCCTTTCTCGGGCTTATCCGCTTTTGGATAAAGTGTTCCCCTCACTTCGCCGCCTGTTGCCTCTTTTAAGTCTTCGTCGCATCTCTGGCCGTCCATTTTCACAGAACAAAACGGTGCCTTTGCAATACCTCCAGAGGCAATTATCTCTTTGACCTCGTCTATAGTGACTGCATCCTTAGTATTATCTTTCAGGTGTTTCTCGCTGTTTTTGAGCAGCGAGTCGTCCAGCCTTGTTGCTTCCCTTTTCACCTCCAAGATAAGGTCTTTTTCAGCGATTGTTTTTTTCTCACCCAGTCGTGGGGCCACTACCACCTTGGCGGCTTCGATATCCCTTGGCCCTATCTCGATCCTCAGCGGCGCGCCCATGAGCTCCCAGTAATAGTGCTTCTCACCGGCGCGCTTGTCCGAAGCGTCTATTTCCACGGTCAATCCAGCCTTCTCAAGTTTTAGCTCCACTTCCCTGCATTTGTCAAGGACGGGCTTCTCCTTGCCTTTGAAAAGTATGGGTATTATCACAACCTGCACGGGCGCAAGTTCGAATGGCAATGCAAGTCCCTTGTCATCCCCGTGCGACATCACTACAGCGCCGATGAGCCTGGTGCTGACGCCCCATGTAGTCTGGTGCACTAATCTCTTCTCATTTTTCTCATCAAGAAAGCCTATCTCCATAGGCTTTGAGAAATTAGTGCCCATGTTGTGGGCGGTCCCCGCCTGCAAAACTTTCCCGTCTGGCATCAGGGTCTCGAGCGAAACCGTTTCAACGGCGCCTGCAAACTTGTCCCACTCAGGTCGCTTTATGAAAAGGCAGTCTATCTTCAGTCTCTCATGCAAAAGCCGCTTATAAACAGCCAGTATGTCCAGCATGTTCTTTGCAGCCTCCTCTTGGGTTGCAAAGGCGGTGTGCCCCTCCTGCCACAAAAACTCCCTGCCGCGAATGAACGGCTTAGTCATCTTTGTCTCCCACCTGACGACACTGCACCATTGGTTGACCTGCATGGGCAAATCCTGATAACTCCTGATCCAGAGCGAGAACATATAATTGATGATCGTCTCGCTAGTCGGCCTTATTGCAAGCCTGTCACCCAGTTTTTCGCCCCCGCCGTGGGTGACCCAGGCAACCTCCGGGACAAAGCCCTCAAAGTGCTCTGATTCTTTCTTTAGCAGGCTTTCTGGAATAACCAGCGGGAAGTAAGCGTTCCGTGCGCCAAGCGCCTTAAACTCCGGGTTGAGGAAATCTTGGACCTTCTCCCAGATGGCATAGGCATTGGGCATAATAACGTCAAAGCCCTTCACGGGCGAGCGCTGGTCCATTAGTTTGGCTTTGCGGACCAGCTCTACATACCATTCGGAGAAATTGTCCTTCTTTGAGATGTTAAAGAGGTCTTTGTCAGACTTCTCCTGCGGTTTCTCGCTCTTTTCCATGTTTTTGCTGTAGTTTATAGCGTTATTGATTAAAATTACAAAAAATAAAATGTAATGGTCAGGATAAACCTCATCGAGCCTTGGCGGCTGGCGGACCAGCACCTGGTGGCAGAATACGATGAGATATTGATGTTACTAGGCCACTGCAGGAAATACCCAAAATCCAGGAAAATCCCGAGCAGCTACTGCCTCGGCCCAGGCCATATCTGTTTCTTCAAAGATAAGCTGCTCTATTTGAAAAAGCGGCATGAAGAGCTCAAGAGAGAGATGATAAGGAGAGGCTTTAAGCCGACAAAGGATGTGAATTTAAGAGATTTTCACAGATCCTTGCTGAATGATTGGAAACCCGGCGAATCCGATTTTAAGATAATCCGGAAGCGCCTAATCGAGAGGCTGAAGCAAAAGCCAGGCTTTTATAGGTATTACGGCGAGAGAAAAAGCCTACGTTTCCTTATTGGGCTTCTTGCTAACAGATAAACTAGTCGATTACTGATAAACAATCCTTTTTTATACCAAACCATAAATCTTCACGTGTCCTAAAATGTTTGACATAATCATAATCGGCGCAGGGCCTGCAGGCCTCTCTGCATCGCAGCATGCAAAAGAGCTAGGTATGGATTACATATGTTTTGAGAAGGGCCGCGTAGCTAGTACTCTGCTCACTTATCCCCATGGCAAGGACATCCATTATTACCCTGCTACCGTGCAGGTCATCGGGAAACTCCCGCTTCCTGAGGGCAAGGCCGACGATACTATCAAGTCCTGGCAGGAATTTTCCAAGGCCTACAATGTCAAGGAAGGCGAGGAAGTCACGGATATCAAGAAAGAGGGCGACAAATTCAAGGTTACTACAGACAAAGGGTCATACGAGTCCAAGTTTGTTCTTTTGGGAATCGGTGTTCAGGGAACCGTCCGAAAGATAGATGTCGATTGTGACAATCCAAAAAACATTTTATACAATATTCCTGAGCCAAAGGTCCATGCAGGAAAGAGGGTCATAGTTGTTGGCGGCGGGGACACCGCTATCGAGTATGCAGTTCTCCTCAAGGGGGCCGGGGCCGACGTGACTCTATCCTACCGGAAACCCGAGTTCTTCAGGCTCAAGGATGTCAACCAGAAGGCAATAAGCGAAAGCGGCATCCCGCTTATTTTCAACTCTAATGTGAAATCCCTGAAAAACGGGAAAGCAGTGATCGACATTGCCGGCCAAGTTAAGGAACTGCCAGCCGACTGCCTTGCAGTATTCGCAGGGACGATTCCTGCTACCGATTTTTTGACTAAGATTGGCCTCAAGCTCGAGAACAACAAGCCGGGTTATAACGCAGAGACTTTTGAGTCAGTCGACATACCGGGTCTCTTCATCGCGGGCGACCTGACAAAGCAGCCTTTGATAAAGCCGGCCATAAACCACGGGGTTCTGATTGTTGATGAAATAAAGAAAAGATTAGGCTAGCTTCTTTATTTTGTTTATCACATCAACAGCATAATCTACTTCTTCCGCAGTATTGTAAATATAGAAGCTCATCCTAGCGCACCCGTCTATCCTCAGTCTGTGCATCAGCGGCTGAGCGCAGTGGTGGCCGCTCCTTATGGCGATGCCCTGTTCGTCCATTATGGTAGCTACATCATCTGCATCAACTTTTGGGATGTTGAATGAGATTATGCCCGCCCGTTCTTTTGGCCCATAGACATTGACACCATCAAGCGTATCCATTGCATGCTTGGTCAGCTCTTCCTCATGCTTCCGGACATCGTCCATGCCTATTTTCTCCAAATAGTCCACGGCAGCAGCGAGGCCGACTGTGCCT
>CAYSUP010000084.1:0-3483 GCA_964434205.1 uncultured archaeon
GTATACGGCCGCTGCAGTAGGGGCAAACGACTCTGGAGACGTTGTCCACTACCTTGCCGCATTTTTGGCATATGTATTCGCCCATTTTTATATATAATAAGCGCCGCCGGTCGACTTCTTGCCGCAGCTCGGGCACTCATATACGCCCGGGCTGACGCGCGTCGTCCCCTTGCCGCATTTCGGGCACTCCTGCTTTACCCGCTGCTTCTTCTCGATTTCGACGATCCGTGCTCGGATCTTTCGTCCATAGCGTGGGCCGGTCTTCCCGCCCATCTTGTCCTCTGCCATTTTTACTTGAGTATCTTTTTTACCTTGCCGTAGTTGGCCAAAGCCTTGTCGACCATCATCGAAACCTCTTCAGGCTTGAAGGCGCCGTTTTCTCCCTTTTGCATAGCATGGATGTGCTTGTCAGTCACAGTTACAGTCAGGCGCGCATCCATTGCAAACTCCTCGTCAAGTATGGGGTCTAAGACTATGCTGTTCCCTATCTTGGCAAAAGTGAACGACACCGGAAGCTTTGTCAGCGGCAGGTCCTTGGATTTCTCCCTAACGACTTTTTCGTCCTCATACTTTGGCAGCCAGGCTGTGTTAAGCGCAGCAACTGATGCCAATGTGGAAGCGTCAAGAAGGTTGCCGTCGTGGTTCAGGACATGCAGGTCTATGAATACCATCCATACCTTCTCCCCGGGAACGACAACGAGCTTTTCTAGATCAATCATCTTTGACTCGCGTATCCCGCGGTCAACGACCCTTGCAAGCTCGATAGCGTCTTCGCCCGGCCTTCCCATTTCAAAATCCGGGGCAGCTACCGGCACAAGCTCGGCGCCAGTTATCATAACGCCCTCACCTGGGCGGTCGGAGAACGGCTCGCCTATCTCCACTTTGATGCCCGCAAGCACCTCGGTGTTGCCGAGTTTTACAAACGCGCTTCCTTCTGCCTTGTCCTTTATCATGTTGGTCTCTATCGAGATTTCCCTGATATCATCAAAGCCTCTACCGTCTATGCGCCGTCCGTTCTCAACGAGGCGCCCTATGAAATGCCTTTTAAGCTCTCTATCTATGTTCATCTTAATTCCTCCTTATACCTTGGCTACTGCGTACTTCTTCTTCAGCGCCTCTTTCTGCAGCTCATAGACCTTCTTACAGCCCTCAATTGCATAGGACTTGGCTTTCTCAAGCTCATCTTTGGTGAAGTCGCCGTCCAGCTGGAGCAAAACGATCTCATCTTTTGACGGGATGTAGCCCATCGGCATGTCGCCCTGGCCGAAGTTGTCTTCCTCTTGCATGAGGTCGAGGATTATCTCATCATCAGCCTTTCCTGCTGCGCAGGAAGCTACGAGGTCCTTCATCGGCACCCCGGCGTCTGCAAGCGCAACTGATGCTGCCGTAAGCGCAGCGCACCTGGTGCCTGCATCTGCCTGGAGGACTTCCATGAAGACGTCTATCCCGCTAGTAGGGAAATAGTTTAAGAAAACCACCCTCTCAAGAGCCTCGCGTATGACCTTACTTATCTCCATGCTTCGCCTGTCAGGGCCGGGCCTCTTTCTCTCACCCACTGAGAACGGCGCCATGTTGTACCTGCACCTGAGCACTGCACGCGTGTTGTCCTGCATGTGCTTTGGGTGTAGTTCCCGCGGCCCGTAGACTGCAGCCAGTATCTTGTTTTTCCCCCATTCGAGGTAGCATGAGCCATCAGCCCTATTCAATGTGCCTGCCTCTATCTTTATAGGCCGAAGTTCGTCGACCTTTCTTCCATCAAGCCTCTTTCCCTTCACAATCAAAGGGACCTCGCTTTTTCCGCTCATTTTCAAAACCTTTTATTTTATGATAATGTTTTTTCTTTTTTAAGGTGAATTAAGGATCATCCGTCGTTCCGGTCCTGTTGGACAAGACCCGCTTTCAGCCCCTGCGAACTCATCTGTTCGTCAAGGAACTGAGAGATCCTGTCAGTGAGGCCTTTTGTATGCGACTCTTTTTCAATCTTGAGTATCGCCTCCACTACGACCTGCATGTTCTTCTCCGGGCCATCAAGCCAGATTATGCCGTTCTGGCCGACAACTACACGACAGCCGGACTTGTCGCGAAGGAGCGCAAGCATCGACTTTTTGCTGCCAATCACCCGGGGTATCTTCTTTGCATTGAGTATGACTATACGCCCGCCGGTGAGCTTTCTTGGCCCTTCGGCATAGCTGCTCTTGACCTCGTCAACAGTGAATATCTTGACTGACACTATATCGCCCTCCTTGTACAGCCGCCTTAGGTCAAACGTCTCATCATCGTCCCTGCGCCTCTCCTTGGCAAGGTAGGTCTCATAAGGGGAGTTTATGTTTATGTTCCAGCCGTTGCGGCTGACGTTTGAGACAACGCCAACGACCATGTCGCCCTCCTTTGGCAAGTACTTGCCGGCAAAGGGTATGACTGAAACCGAGGTCTCTTTTGATTCCTTCAGGCCAAAGACACCTGCCTTTATGTCGTTGTCCTCAAGGTAGGTGAAATCGCCTCTCTTGACGTTCTTGCCGATAGACTCGCCGGGCACGACGATGTCGCCTCTAAGCTCAAGTCCATTCATCTTTTGTTGAACTTCATCTTTCATCTGCTGCACTTCAACATTCATTTTTTGCTGCATATCGCTTTTCATCTTTTGCACGTTATCCCCGATCCTATCGCTTATTATCCTTTAGGATCTTTGTCTCCACATTCCCGTGGGTAAAGGAATTAAGCTCACCATAAAGCTGATCCTGAAGGCCGGCAGGTATCTCGATGACCGCAACTAAGGAGCCGTCTTTTTGCCACTCCTCTTTCTGCACATTGAAGTGGTGAAGATGCCCGTATGCCTTTGGCGCATACTCTGCGGGTATCCTTGCTGCAACCCTCAGCTTCTCAAACTTGATTGGTATTATCGGCCTGAGCAGCTTTATCGCATCCTCAAGCTGGTCCTCAAACCTCTTGTGAAGGTCGATTGAGAAATGCACCTGCTCAAGCGCGTTCTTTATACGCTCGGGCGGGTGCGGCCTGCCATTGGTCGGGTCGAGCGCGTCGCGGCAGATGGACTGCACTATCTTCTGGCGCCTCTGGTCGGCCATTGCCTTCCTCTGCTCGGTAGTCAGCTGTATCTCGCCCTCGTTAAGAATCTTCGCTGCGATTTCAAGGACGTCTGCAGTGCCGAATGTTTTTTTCAGAGACTCTTCCTTGGCCTTCTCGGCCTTCGTGGAGTCCTTAAATATAGTGTCCACCTCAAGGACTTCGTCCATCCCTATGCCCCCGCTGCCTGACTTGAAGTCTTCGGCCTTCTTCGGGTCTACAAGTATCTCGAAATGCTCGCCGGCTTTTTCATACCTTGCTATGACGCTGTTTTCTAGGGCCATTTTGTTTTATTTCAAGATTCTCAATTCAAATGTCACAATTATATTTTCAAATCCGATAGCCATTTTCAAATCCAATAGCCATAATCACAGTTTCATCTACTCAAGAAATCCTTACGCC
>CAYSUP010000084.1:3493-4328 GCA_964434205.1 uncultured archaeon
TACGCTGCCTTCTTCTTGAGTGCGGCGTCAATCTCCCCGTTTTCAAGGACCTTGAACTTCCGGTCGCTTTCCTCAACGACGGCAACGTTCACGTTCTTTATGCTGAACTTGCCTGCGGAGACCTGCTTTAGCGCATCAACAGCTATCTTTATTGCATCGCTCCTTGTCATGTTCTGCTTGTAGGCCTTCTCAAAGAACTTCTCCACCTCTTTCTTGCCAGAGCCTATCGCAGTCGCGACATATTGGGTGTAAGCGCCGCTAGGATCAGTCTCATAAAGCTGCTTGCCCATCGAGTCTATGCCTGCAATAAGGAGCGCGCAGCCGTATGGCCTTATCCCGCCGTACTGGGTGTAGAACTGGGATGTGTTTGAGATTCTCCTTGTCAGCTCGGATACTGAGATGTCTTCATCGTAGACTAAGCGGTTTCTCTGGGACTCAAGCCGCGTGTCCTCGACCATCCTTCTGGCGTCTGCAATCAGGCCTGATGAAGCGGCACCTATGTGCTCGTCTATCTGGTATATCTTCTCAATCGACTCCGGCACCAGAAGCGGGTACTCCACGGACTTGTCAACGGCCAAAAGAACGCCGTCCTTATAGACAATCCCCACTGCTGTCGTCCCCCTTTTCACCGCTTCGCGCGCGTATTCGACCTGAAAGATCCTACCGTCTGGGCTAAAGACAGTAATAGCCCTATCATATGCCAATTGGCCCCCGGGATACATCGTATTTACCTCCGATAAGCGTGATGCGACTGCGACGCGATGACAATAGTGAAAGTGAACGTGAAGGATAAGCGTATAGTTTGAAACAAGGGGTATAAAAAGGATATTTAGAT
>CAYSUP010000085.1:0-4323 GCA_964434205.1 uncultured archaeon
GGCAATGGAGATAGTCTTTAATGACGAGGACCTTGAAGAGTACATGAGGCATGCCGTTGAGATATCGCCGGACAGGCCGATACGGATAGACAAGTTCCTTGATGATGCTGTTGAGATAGATGTGGATGCCATAAGCGATGGAAAGGACGTCTATATCGGCGGGATAATGGAACACATTGAGGAAGCTGGCATACACAGCGGCGACGCATGTTGCGTCGTGCCGCCGCAGACCCTTGGCAAAAAAGTAATCAAGGATTTGGAGGAGTATACGCAGAGGATAGCGCTCAGTTTGAAAACCATCGGCCTCATAAACCTGCAATATGCAGTCAAGGATGGTGTTGTGTATGTCATAGAAGCAAACCAAAGGTCGTCAAGAACTATACCTTTCATATCAAAAGCCACTGGCGTTCCGATGGCAAAACTTGCTGCACGCGCGGTCATGGGCGAGAAGCTGAAGGACATCATCGATGATTTTGATTATCTGAAGAAAGTCAAGCATGTGGCTGTGAAAGAGGTGGTCCTGCCGTTTCACAAACTGAGGATAGACCCCATACTTTCCCCGGAGATGCGAAGCACCGGCGAGTCCATGGGAATAGACCACAACTTCGGCAACGCGTTCTACAAGGCGCAGATGGGGGCGGGCCTCAAGCTGCCTGACAAGGGGGGTGTCTTTGTCTCGGTAAGCGGGGACCGCGACCAGAAGGAGGCAGCAAAGCTTGTAAGGGAACTGGAGAGACTTGGTTTTGGGATTTATGCCACAGAAGGGACTGCCGATGAGATAAGAAAGCAGGGTGTTGAAGTTGAGGTGCTGAAAAAAGTGCATGAGGGAAGCCCAAACGCAATAGACATGATACAGGGCAGGGACCTTCACTTCATCATAAACGTGCCAAAGAGGGGTGAAAAGGCGCAGGATGACGAGAAGAAGATCAGGTTTGCAATATTAGACTATGACATACCCTATGTGACTACTATGGCCGCTGCGCGCGCGGCAGTGGACGCGATAAAGAGCGCAAGGGCGGGGGATATTGAGACTAAGAGTCTGAATGAGTATTTCAAATAAAATGAAAATCAGTCATTTTTAAAAAAGGAGGCCTAAAACTACACGATGGATTTTATTTCTACTAGGTCGATGAGCAAGGATCTTATAGAAGATGTGCTCAAGGACGCCGAGAAGTTCGAGCCCAAAAAAGATTTCTCCTCGGTTCTGAAGGGCAAAGTCATGGCAAGCCTGTTCTTTGAGCCGTCGACAAGGACGCAATTCTCGTTTCAGACTTCCATGGAAAGGTTGGGTGGAAGTGTTATTGGCTTTTCAAGCACTGACGGGACGTCTGTCAAAAAAGGCGAGACGCTCATTGACACGATAAGGATAATATCCGGCTATGTTGACTGCATCGTGATGCGACACAGCAAGGAAGGCGCTGCAAAGCTCGCTTCGGAGATATCGCCGGTGCCAGTTGTAAATGCAGGCGACGGCAGCCACGACCACCCTACGCAGACGCTGCTTGACCTTTATACCATAAAGAAGAACTTCAAGAAATTTGATGGGCTGAACATCGGTATGTGCGGCGATTTGAGGTACGGAAGGACTGGAAGACCGCTTTCGATGGCGCTTAGCAGCTGGGACATCAAGCTGACTTACATCTCCCCGCCGCAGCTCAGCATGGACAAGGGGACGATAAAATACCTGCGGGACAAGAAGGTGGATGTAAATGAGGTCCTAAAGCTTGAAGACGCGATAAAAGAGTTGGATGTATTGTACATGACAAGGATACAACAAGAGAGATTCCCGACAGAAGAGGAATACCTAAAGTTCAAAGGGGTCTATGTCGTGGACCCAAGGATCATGTCCATGGCAAAACAAGACATGATTGTCATGCACCCATTGCCAAGAGTAGACGAGATAGCAGTAGAGGTCGACAGTGACCCGCGGGCCAAATACTTTGAACAGGCTAGAAATGGTGTCCCCGTAAGGATGGCAGTCTTGCAAAAAGCCATAAACGAGAAATAAAATGACCACCGAAAACACCCTGAAGGTACAGAAGATAGAGAATGGGACGGTCATAGACCATGTGGACGCGGGCAAGGCATGGGAGGTAGTCAAGCTTCTTGGCATTGAGGAATATGCTGGGACTGTTACGCTTCTTTCTAACGTCTACTCTAAGACAAAGGGGAAGAAAGACATTATAAAGATAGAGAACAAGCAGCTTAGCAAGAGGGATGTCAATAAGATTGCACTAGTCTCATCACATGCATCGGTAAACCTGATAAAGAACTTTGCGGTCAAGGAGAAGTTCAACGTCGAGCTGCCTGCTGAAGTCAGCGGGATACTCAAATGCACAAACCCCGTATGTGTCACCCACTTTGAGCCTTGCGAAACGCGCTTTGCTGTCGAGTCAAAAGAGCCACTGACGCTGAGATGCGCTTATTGCGAGAGGGTCCAAAGCAAGTTGGAGTTCAAGTGAATGGCGCGCCTTACACCAAAACGAGTTCCCGGTGAAACACCGTGTATTTGCCCCGCTTTCCCGCATTCTTTTTTGTGACTAGAAAGCCATATTTTTCATATAGCTTCTGCGCATCGGCCTCGTTTGGGTCGTTTGTAGTGTAAAGCCGAAGGCGCTTCTTTCCGGATTTCTTGGCAGCAGCAATTGCATATTCAAGGAGTTCGGAGCCTATGCCTCGTTTCCTGAATGCAGGGTCTACACAAAACCATCCAAGCCATGACACGTTTTTGGCGTTGCGCCCGTATTCGTAGAGACCTATTATGCCGACGACTTTCTTTCCTTTGAGAAAGACCCAATAGCCGGGTTTATTAGAATATTCTCGGCCAGCATCTTGGTTCTTTTCTCTCTGCTCAAGACTGAAGGTAAGCCACTTGTCTGAATTCTCCTCTTCAGTTTGCAGCGGAAATACTTTGTTGACCAACTTTTTTGCTTCTTCAAGAGTCCCACTGCTAAGCGGTTCTATCACTTTAGGAATTAGTTCAAAAAAATTAATTTCAGACTCAGCCGAGTCTATTTCTTCCTGCTGGCCCACTGCTTCAGCCGTAGAGCATTCAGCTTTATAAAGCCTGTCGCGTCAGTCTGGTCATAACCGCCGTGGACGTCCATGCTGGCGATGTTTGCATTGTAAAGGCTCTGTTGCGACTCCCGGCCGATGGGCATGACATTGCCCTTGTACAGGGAAAGTGTGACTTTGCCTGAAACATTCTGCTGGGATTTATTTACCATCGTCATGAGCAGTTCCATTTCAGGCGAGTACCAAAAGCCATTGTAGATAAGCTCGGATATTTTTGGTGCCAGCATGTCGCGTATGCGCATCACCTCGCGGTCCATTGTTATCCCCTCAAGGTCCATGTGTGCTGCGCGAAGGACTGTCCCTGCGGGCGTCTCATAGACACCGCGCGACTTCATGCCCACAAAGCGGTTCTCGACCATGTCTATCCGGCCGATGCCGTTCGCTCCTGCGACTTTGTTAAGATAAGTTAATATCTCCAACGCGCCGGTTTTCTTTGTTTTGTCTTCAAGGTTCTCCACTGAAATCGGGATGCCTTGTTTGAACTCTATTGATAATTTTGTCTCCTTGTCTGGCGCATCCTTAGGATCTGCAGTCATCTCGAACATGTCTTTATTGGGGCGAAACTTCGGGTCTTCAAGCTCGCCGGCCTCATAGCTGATGTGCATGATGTTCGGATCTGAGCTATATGGCTTCTTAGAAGTAGCCTTGATGGGTATGCCGTTCTTCTCAGAATATTTTATCATGTCGCTGCGCCCCTGGAATTGCGAGAGGAACTCCTTGTCTCGCCAGGGGGTTATTATCTTGACATCCGGCATGAGCGTCATGTAGGTGAGTTCAAATCGCACCTGGTCATTGCCCTTGCCTGTCGCACCGTGGGCGACGATGTTTGTCCCTTCTTTCTTTGCTATTTCTATATGGCGCTTTGCAATGAGCGGGCGCGCAAGCGAGGTGCCGAGCATGTACCGGCCTTCGTAGATTGCATTTGCTTTTACTGCAGGAAATATGAAGTCTGTGACAAACTCCGACTTAAGGTCCTCGATATAGACTTTTGATGCACCTATGGCTAACGCTTTCTTCTTTGCCGCCTCGAAGTCCTCCTTCTGGCCGACATCTGCGACATAGCAGACTACATCATAGCCCTTGTCAAGCAGCCACTTTAGGATGACTGAGGTGTCAAGGCCTCCACTGTAGGCCAGAACGACTTTTTCCTTTGCAGATTTGACTTCCTTAGCCATTTTAGTGTTGGTTTTACGCCAGCTTGAGCAGCCGGAGCATTATCGCGTTTTGTATCCACATCCGGTTCTCGGC
>CAYSUP010000086.1:0-4256 GCA_964434205.1 uncultured archaeon
TGGTACACAAATCACCAAAGGGAAAAGCCATTATTGCCGTTGCCGCCACCGCCTTACTACGGGCCTAGCGGGTAATAGCCATAAGAAATGCGGGCAATAATCATAAAAATTGATAATAATTATAAAATAGACCGGCAACAGCCATTTGAATAGAGGAAGTGAGGGGGGTCCCCCAACATGTTTTATGGATTTCAATAAATAATACGTAACGTTTTTGTAAAAACAAATGATCTACGACATCAAAAAGATAAAAGAAGAGACCAAGAAAGATTTCTTCAAGGCATGGAAGGAGACGGCAGGCCAATTCCCCAAACCCAGCGACGCGTTTAAGGAAAAGCTACTTAAGCCAGGCCAGCCAGAGCCTCACCCCGTACCCAACATGGTGGCCAAAATCAGGGGCAATTTCCTGCGCCTCGGGTTTAAGGAGGTCGAGAACCCATTATTCATAGAAGAGCAGGACGTCTACAAGCAATACGGGCCCGAAGCCCCTGCAATCCTCGACCGCTGTTATTACCTTGCCGGCCTTCCACGCCCCGAGATCGGCCTAAGCGACTCAAAGATATCGAAGATCAAGGGTGTAGTACCTAACTTTGATGCAGCAAAGACAGACATCCTCAAGGAGATCCTTCGCGACTACAAACTAGGCCGTATCGAGGGTGATGATTTTCTGGAGACAATAAAACAGAAGCTTAACATCACAACAGAGCAGTCGACAAACATAATCTCCGCCTTTGACGAACTTAAAAACCTGAAGGCGGAACCAACGACAACCACCCTTCGCAGCCACATGACGGCCGCATGGTTTGAGACCTGCGCTGCGCTCCAGGACAAGATGCAACACCCACTTAAGCTCTTCTCAATCGGCCTAAGGTTCAGAAGAGAGCAAAAAGTGGATGCCACTCACCTTCGCGCGCACTATGGCGCAAGCTGCGTAGTCCTAGATGAGAACATGGAAATAGAGGCCGGCAAAGCGCTCGCGCAGGAGATCATGAAACCATTAGGTTTTAAAGACTTCGAATATGAGAAAAAGAAGGCCACCTCGACCTATTATGCCAACGATTCTGAATATGAAGTCTATGCAAAGAGCGGCGAGAAACGGATAGAGATAGCGGATGTCGGCATGTATTCGCCTATAGCCTTGGCAAACTACGACATTAAATACCCAGTCTTCAACGCAGGCTTTGGCGTCGAACGAATTTTGATGATCAAAGAGAACTTCGCTGACGTGCGCGAGGTGATGTTCCCTCAATTCTATCAATCGGTGGAACTGACTGACGCCGACATCGCAAAATCAATTTCGATTAATGTTCAGCCGAAGACAGATGAGGGAAAAAAACTTTCCGAAGCCATCCAAAAAACAGCCCTGAAGAACGCAGATGCGGCCTCGCCATGCAGTTTTGAGGCGTTCAAAGGCAAGTTTGCCGGCAAAAGCATAGTCGTCAATATCCTGGAAAAAGAAAGTAGCACAAAATTATTAGGTCCGGCGGCAGTCAATGACATTTACGTGCATAATGGCGGGGTCTATGGCATACCCCCGGGCGGGTTTAAGGAAAAGGCAAAAGAGATAATGGAAAAGGGCATTAACACAAAAATCTCTTATATGCGCGCGATATCCGATTATGTTGCCTTAGGAATTGAAGAAGCGGCAAAAGCCGGCAAACCATACACATATCAATTCAAGATGGCCAAGAGTGCGCCCGACATAAACATCAAGATCGCCGACCACGCACTGCAGTTCATACAATCCAAGAACAAGGAGCTTATGCTCAAGGGCCCGATATTCACAGAAGTTGAGATGAAAATAATGTAGTACCCGACTATTTCATAAATGAAGCATGAAGCTAGTGTAGTACCTAACTATTTCACTTATACCAATCCCAAAAATAAGAAGAAGGGGTGTGTAGTACCTAACTCATCAAACGAACATATACCCAACCCACCAAACGAACCACTACCTAACTCATCAAGCGAATTTGTAATAACCCGCCAAATAACTTCACCCCAAACACAACTTCACCCCAAGAAAACTTCACACCAAAACCCTTAAGCGATGTTGACATCACCCTCTTTAGCAGTGGACCGCCAGAGCTTTGAGTAGTCCTCTTTGACAACACTCGGCCTTACCTTCTTTAAAGCCTCTTCAAAATGCTTCATGGAGACAAAGGCTTCCTTGGTTTTTTTGTCCACTACCTCTTTTATCGCCAACATCCCGGCCTTTCTTACAAGAGCATCAATATCAGCGCCACTATACCCGTCTGTTTTCTCAACGAGTTTCTCAACTTTAAAATCCTTGTCTAACTTGACATCCCTTGTGTGCACCTTTATTATCTCTCTTCGTGAGGCGGTGTCCGGCATTGGCACATATACCAATTTTTCAAATCTCCCCGGCCTTACTAGCGCCGGGTCGATCAAATCCGGCCGGTTTGTCGCGCCGATAAGCACGACGTCCTTCAGCTCTGAGACGCCGTCTATCTCGCTTAGCAGTTGTGCAACTACACTCTCCTTTACACCACTGGAGTCGCTCTCCATGCCGCGCCTGCCGGTCAACGACTCGATCTCATCAAAGAATATTATCGATGGTGCAACCTGCCTTGCGCGCCTGAATATCTTTCTAACACCCCTCTCACTTTCCCCTACATATTTGTTGAGCAATTCAGGCCCTTTAACAGAAATGAAGTTAGCTTCGCTTTCATTGGCAACTGCCTTAGCAAGCAATGTCTTTCCTGTTCCCGGAGGCCCATAAAGCAAGATGCCGCGCGGGGCGTCGACGCCCACTTCCTTAAACAGCTTATTGTGCTTCAACGGCCACTCGACACTTTCAATGAGCTCCTCTTTGGCTTCCTCTAACCCGCCGATATCACCCCATTTGATCCGAGGTATCTCGACAAGGACTTCTCTCATCGCCGACGGCTCAACCTTTCTCATAGCTTCTTCAAAATCGGTTTCAGTGACCTCTATCTTGTCTAAGATTTCTTTTGTCAGCTCCTCATCCTTAAGCTTCTTTATCTCAGGCATTATCCTCCTAAGCGAGCGCATTGCGGCCTCTTTTGCAAGAGCGTTTAGATCCGCGCCGGAGTAACCGTGCGTTATGTCAGCCAATTTGTCCAGATTCACTTTTTCAGTCAGTGGCATCCCCCTGGTGTGTATCTGCAGTATCTCTTTCCTGCCCTTCCTATCAGGTATCCCTATCTGCATCTCCCTGTCAAACCTTCCGGGTCTTCGGAGAGCGGGGTCAACTGCCTCCGGCCTGTTTGTAGCAGCGATGACCACAACCTCACCGCGCGCCTCAAGACCATCCATCAACGTCAGCAGCTGTGACACAACTCTTTTTTCAACTTCCCCACTCACCTCTTCCCTGGACGGTGCTATCGCATCTATCTCATCAATGAAGATTATACTAGGAGCATTATCCTGTGCGTCTTTGAACACCTTCCTCAGATTCTCCTCGCTTTGGCCATACCACTTCGACATGATCTCAGGGCCTGCAAGGTGGATGAAGTTTGCTTCCGTCTCGCTGGCCACTGCCTTAGCAAGCAGTGTCTTTCCGGTTCCGGGAGGTCCATAAAGCAAAACACCCTTAGGCGGCGAAACGCCCAATTTCTTGAAGACTTGTGGATACTTCATCGGAATTTCTATCATCTCCCGGATTGTTTCTATTTCCTCCCTAAGTCCGCCTATGTCCTCATAACTTATTATCGGGACGCCGGTCTTCTCAGAAGCAGGCTTTTCAGCAATAGCGATATTCGTTTCCTCCGTTATAACACCAACCCCGTTTGGCGAGAGGTTGTTTACGACAAATGTCAGTGGTGTGCCCATGACATCGACAAGCACCCTGTTTCCCTTGAGTATCGGCTTATTCAAGAGCCGCTCATGGACATATTCAACAAAACCGGAACCATACTGTATTTCCTGGGTTGGCGCCAGCATTATCTTTTTTACTGGCTTTGCCTGGACTACCTCGACCTCCACATCCTCATCAAGGCCGACGCCGGCGTTGCTCCTGAGAATGCCGTCCATCCGTATTATCTCCTTTTTCTCATCCTCCTGAAGGCCCCGCCACGCTATCCCCACACCTTCCTTCTTATTCTTGACGCTTACAATGCTGCCGCTCTGCGCCCCGAGTTTCTCCATTGCAGCCGAGCTTAACCTGACCATACTTCGGCCGACATCGATCTTCGGCGCTTCCTTCACATTCAATTTCCTCTTTTTCTCAGCCATTTTTGATTCATATCTCTATTAATTTTTTTTGATTTATC
>CAYSUP010000087.1:0-4208 GCA_964434205.1 uncultured archaeon
GTCCAGATCTCAAAGTCTCGGTCATTTTTCAGTCCTTGGAACAGGACCCGAAACCCGCGACAGGGGACTTTACCAGCCCCCTCCCGACAGGACCCATGACTGTTGACCTGAGACCTTTCCCGAAGGGAAATACGCCGAGGCTGGGATTTGAACCCAGAATCCCCGAAGGGAACTGAATTAGCAGTCCAGCGCGTTGCCAGGTTCCGCCACCTCGGCGTGAGGTGAACTTTATGCCAATGAACACTGAGGTGTGCGAACGTTAGTTCGCGGCCACCTCGGCGTGAAAATGTGATAAGAAAGCGTTTATTTTGAATTAACCGACATATAAACCCTGAATCCCCCGCCCTTGGCCACCTCGTCAACATTCCCGAACACCTCTTTCATGTGCTCTTCAATCCTCTCCCCGCCCTTCCCGTGGCGCGCGACTATCTGGAGAGTGCCTTTGCGGTTTAGGTAGTCCTTGCATTCAGCTATCACACCAAATACCTGCTTTAAACCTAAAGCCATCGGTGGATTCATCAGTATTGTATCGAATTTCTCATCTGTTATCTTTTCAAAAAAGTCTGATTCTTGGACTAGCGCATTCGGGATGCTGTTGAGCATCACATTCTCCATGGCCAGCTTTGCAGCGCGCTCGTTTATTTCAACCATAGTTACGCTACAGTCAGGGCATGCAACCGACGCTGCTATGCCTATCGGGCCGTATCCACAACCAAGGTCTAGGATTTTTCCAGAAACCCTCATGTTCTCGATGAGCAGCAGTGTTGCATTATCTACTTTCTTGGGGGAAAACATGCCAGAAGAAGTCCTGAGCTTCAGTTCCCTGCCGTTGATAAAAAGCCTAAGCATGCGCGGGTGCAGCGCTGACCTCGGCTTCTTTGTGAAATAATGGTCGTTATCAGCTTGCTGCCTTTGTGTCTTCATTTTCAGTTTTAGAATCGGAAGTTTCCGTTTTAGTCTCTAAGCCCTCCTTCGTTTCTTCCTCGCTCTCTTTCTTCCATCCTTTAGGATACGTCCCGGGCTCCATGAATACCTTTGCAGTCTTCACAACAAAGCCCTTCTTTGCGCGCATTATCTCTTCAGTCGTCTCAAGCGCTTTTCCCACGGCAACAAGCTCGCCCTTCAGCGATAATAATGCGACTGGAATATCCTTTCCGAATTTCTCAAGTTTCACAACACCCGGCACGGCAAGGTCAGAGCCGTGGCATATTGAATCTATTGCAGAATCGCGTATCCAGACTTTGGGCAGCTCGTCTATTGCGCGCTCCATTGGCATTATGCACCGCCTAAGGAACTTTTCCTCGCCGCCCTCCTTCCAAAAGACATAAGCATCCTTTATGTCTTGTAGCGTAACCAGATTGTCGTGTTCAGTGAACATCCCGCTCTTCACCCTGCGAAGCTCCTGCATGTGGGCCTCAGTACCAAGCAAGAGCCCAAAGTCGTGGCAGTATTTTCTTATGTATGTGCCGGCCTCGCAGGATATCCTAAAGAGGACATCGTTTTCCTCAATCTCAAGAAGCTCAACGCCGTATACACTCCTCTTGCGAAGCTCGCGCTTTACGGCGCTCTTGACGGGCGGTCTTTGCCATATCTGGCCTTGGAATACTGAAAATAACGACTTTATGTCCTTTTGCGTGGCATGCCTATGAAGCCTCATGAGGCAGACATATTCCTTGGTTGAGAGAAGCAGCGTGTCGGCAAGCCTTGTTGCAGTGCCGAGGAAAACCGGCAAGCATCCTGAGACCGCCGGGTCAAGCGTCCCGCCGTGGCCAGTCTTTACCCGCAATATCTCTTTTACCCAAGCTGCAACCTGGTGTGAAGTCGGGCCCCTTGGCTTATCTAGGTTTATCACGCCCTTTGTCAGCAGCTCTTCTATCGGCCGCTTGTCGGGCTGACAGCCATACTGCAGGTCTGTCGAGTCCTCCACCTTCACTAAGACTTCATGCATTGTTGGATATACTTGCTAGGACGAAAAGAAAATTGAAAACGAGCATCCAAAAATAAAATTAGGAAAGTAGTTTCTCAGAAAAAGGATAAAAGACAAAAGAAAGAGAACTACTGCTCAGCTTTCTTCTTTGTCCGGGTCGCTCTTTTAGGCTTCTCGGCCTTCGGCTTTGCAGACTTCTCGCCTTCGGCGGCCTCAGGCTTTGCGGCCTTGCTCGTTACCTTCCCGGTAAGCCCGGCCTTTGCTATCGCCTTTGACACGTCCTCATCAGAAGCTTCCTTTTTTACATCCAAAAGATCGTCAGTAGGCTCAAGGTGAAGGATGTTGCATTTCCTTCGCTTTACTCCCGTGACATTTCGCGGGCCAGTTACCATTGTGTACCCTTCGTCGATTACGTCAATAACTACGCAGTACCTTCCGGCTTCTCTTCCCATGAGTTTCTTGCACACTCGTCCTATTTCTATTGCAACCATCTTTTGGGCCAATAATTTGATATTTGAGGTATAAAAGGCTAGCAGAGCCCCGGCTTTGCTACTAAAGTCTAACTTGCTCCTAAAGTAAGGGTTTTGCTCCTAAAGTGCGTTAATGTGTTCAAATCCACAAACTCTACTCGGAGCTTTTACGCTTTTTTGACTTAAGCAACAGCGCTACGATCCCAATTATCGCTATAGCGGCCAGATACGGCCAGTACAGCGCCAAGGGGTTATCTGCAGAGGCCTTTGCGGCTGGCGCAGGGGCGTCAGGAGTTGTAGTCAGAGGTTGCTTAAAGCCGCGTAGAGCGCTGTGGCCAAGGTTTTCCACACGTATTCGTGAGCCCTCATCATAGCATACCAAATTAGAGATTTTAATGCCCTCTGGATTGCTGAGACATGCCGTAAGGTCAACCTCATATGCCCCAGAACACGATTCGCTGACTTCATCGATAGACTCTATGTCAGCGTCCTTAGCGCATAGCCTCACAAATCCTTTGTCGTGGATATAGACCGTTTTTGTATTGTTAGAAAGTAGGTCTCCCGTATTCACAATTACATAGGTCTCGTTCAATTCTACCCGTATTTGGCTAAGATTTAGTTCGCCCGAAGAGGTAGTGAAGTTTAATTCAATTACGGGTTCTTTGCCATAATACGCAATTATTGTACCGTTTTCCGTCGAATTAAGGCCGGGTACGGAAACTGTGAAGTTCAATCCACCCGAAACCGTGGCATTGGATTCACCACCAGTAGAGTAGTTAAGGTATACGAGCGTTTCGTTGCTGCCCGCCCTCACGATAAATGTGGCGTTTTCACGACCGGAGATTACAAAGGTTTCATTGCTGCCACGGAGGGAAATGGAGGTTGCATTGCTGCCCCGGGACACCACAAGAGTTTCGTTGCTGCCGCCTGGCATTATCACGGTTGCATTTCCTTCTTCCGGGAAAACGAATGTAGCATTTCCCCCTATTACCGTAGCGTTGCCCGCACCCGGTGAAATTAAGTTAATGCAGCTTGAAATTGTCTTTGGCATCATCCGGAAGTAGGTTACACATTTGCTGGAAAGATGGTAAGGTAATGAAGAGTCTACATTCGCCAGATTACCGCACTGCTCTGATGTCGGTCTCCCGCTTATAGCGCTGTGAACCATAACACACTCAGTGCAGCAAATTTGCTTATTGGCCCGTGGTTCTTCCGGTTCACCGGGCGTCGTGCCGTTGGTCTCGTTGCCGCCAGCGTTACCGCCCTTGCATTGATTGTTGGCACAGCCGTTATTACAGTACTCATAATTCTTCCAGCTTTCGTCGCAGTCGCTGTCTACCCAGCGTCTCTGCTGCCAGTTGCCGCTGCAGCGATAGCTGTTCTTCCACCCTTCGTCACAGCTAGGCGTCGTGCCGTTGGTCTCGTTGCCGCCAGCGTTACCGCCATCGGTAACGTTGCCTTCAGTCGTGTTGCCATTCGCAGAAACAAAGATAGTTAATGTTATTCCAAAGACGAGTATCAGTGCGGCCAGATATGTTTTTTCCATAGCTAAGTTATCGACTATCTAAATTAAAACTTGTCGAAGCTCGGTTCAGACCCTCTCGATAGTCGCCAGCACCCTATCCCCTTTCTTCAACTTCATCTCCTGCACGTCTTTTGCAGGGATGGAGATGCCCAATGTCCGGTACTTCCCGCGCGAGAGTTCCATGATGTCCCTGGTGAAGGTAGTCTTCTTAGCCATGCCTATTCTAGCAGCTTGCCCTATAAAAATGCCTACGTAAGAAAACTTAACAAACCGTAAGGTTTTTATA
>CAYSUP010000088.1:0-4154 GCA_964434205.1 uncultured archaeon
TAGTTGCATGTTCCCGAAGTGGCCGCTTTCTTGCGCCTAATTTTTGCTGTTTCTTATAAATGAAATTGCTGATATCAACTACGTTTGAGGGCTGGCCAACCACGCATATAATTGGAACAAAAAATATATAAAGCTGAAAATGAGAACTACAATGACCAATAGGTTCTCATGAGCGATCTCTTTACCAGTCTTACTATCACCATGAGGTTTGTACTTGTCGGCCATCTAGTCTTCTCCTTATATCCTGCCTGAGATAATCGATCCGGTTTATAACTAAAGTTGTGTTGCCTTTCTAAAGTTCACTAGCCTTTCGGCAACATGGGGTGTAATTATTGTCATCAAGAATGCACAAAAGACCGCCTGGAAAAAGTATGCAAACTTGAATGGTTATGTTCCCTGTATTGCCTCCCGTCTCGCTACTCCTTCATCCTATCCCTCTAATCCATGAAAGAGCAATAATAAATACGATCCAAACAATCAGCATGCTTATTCCAAGTGATGCTCCTGCAAGCACCAATCTTTCATCGCCATCCATATATTTCACCTCTTTAGCAAATCTTGAAGTATGGTTATTATCCTCATTATTCTTTTGCCATTTTTATTTCTCTTTATGTGGCTCATCCGGGCGTTATATCTTCTCGAGGCAAGATGATCCTCCGCCATCCGCTAGTAGCAGCATGCCTTTGTGGCGAGCATAGACCCTCGCTTTTCCATGCAGTGCCAGCTCCAGGATACACTATTTTCATGTCCGTTATCTATTCCACGAGTTTTTTAATAACTACATCCAGCACAGTGGTTACGTATAACCACAGGGTCATAATTGCCATCAGGATGTAGCCAATTGTGTGATCGCGCATTTTTTATCACCATTTAAGATAATAGTTGCTTCGATTAAATAGCTCTTTTGGCCTTAACTTTTCATCATGCTTTGTATCTAGTTCATCGTACGCTATTTCATACACCTATTTTTTACTCCATCGTCTCTTGCATCTTGCCTTTCAAGAGCTTGCTTGGGAACTGAGAGCTGGTTCTCCCGTTGAACCCCATCCTCTCAGTCCCCGGCTTCCCTCTTCTATTTTCCACCTCCGATTTTACTATTTTTCAGCCGGAGAAAATCAACTTATATACCAGCTGCACGATCAAATATAAGGCAAGGAATAGGAGTGCCAGCATTACCGAGATTCCTATTAGTACTCTTTCTTCCTTTTCTTGACCAAAGAAAGCGAAATCCGCAGCTATCCTCTTCAGACCGCCGTCCACCCAAGCAGCGAAGCTCATTAGCGGATCCTCTATGAACCACATAACCTTTCCGGCGGCCACTCTAAGCGGCCAATCTGTATCGAGGATAATTTTCCTCTGTTCCGGTGGATATAATCCGGAGGTTATGAGAATGAAGAAGGCTAATGAGGCGAACAAAAGCAATTGGAGTTGACTTATCATATGGGGCGCTGTGTACGGCGCAAAATCAACGGCGTAGGGAAGGAAATTGTAAAGTGAATTTGGACTAACGCCGATATAAATACTTAGGAATGCAGCTATGCCCATACCCACAAGCATGTTAACCGGTGGGTCTTTTGCCCTTAAGCCGGAGTCTTTGGCAAAAAATGTGAAGAATGGGACCTTTATGCCTGCATGGTGGAATACGCCGGCCGAGGCAAGCTGCAAGAGAACCCATACCAACGCCATATTCCCGGCCGCCGCTGCGGAGACGACCATTGATTTGGTCACGAAACCGGCAAAGAAGGGGAATGCCGATATTGAGGCAGCACCCACGAAAGTAAAAATGGTAGTTAACGGCATTGTTTTATATAATCCGCCTAGATCTGTGCACCTGCTTGTTCCGGTCCTAAAAAGCACGCTGCCAACGCACATAAAGAGCAACCCCTCGAAGATTATGTTGGCAAAGGCATGAGAAACAGCACCATTCAGAGAGAGGGCTGTTCCTATTCCTATGCCGCATAACATGAATCCAACCTGGTTGATGAGGCTATACGATAGTACCCTTCTTAAGTCATTAGCGAGGACTGCAAAGAAGATGGGGTATACGGTCATTATTGCCCCTAGCCATATCAGAACTTCAAAACCCGCGAAACCCCTTGCCAAAACGTATACCGCGGTCTTGGTAGTAAAGATGGTCAAAAATATTGTGCCTGCAAAAGTTGCCTCAGGATAAGCATCGGGCAACCAAGCATGTAACGGAGGGACAGCGGCGTTTAATATAAAACCTATGAAAATTAATAAAGATGGCAGATAAGCATCGCCCGGACCCCAAGTGAGGGCATTAAAGGCGATTGAGCCCGTATCTGCAATATACATAATAATGCCCGCGAGCAGGATTATGCCACCAGCAATGTGCCACATGATATATCTGAATCCTGCCCTGTGTGCATTGTCCGTTCTTCCATGCCAGATAATGATCATGGATGCCAACGCCATTATCTCCCAGAAAATATACAGAGTGATGAGGTCACCAGCGAAAACCGCTCCGAGTGCACTCCCTACATATATAAACTGGGACATATGTTCACTGCTACTTTTCACGTGCAATGCATAAATAACCACGTAGAATGTGGCTAGGGTAAATATCAGTCCAAAGAGAAGACTAAGTTTGTCCACCCTTCCGAAGACGAGCTCGTATCCTAAAAATGGTAGCTGCCATGTTGAAAAAGGAATATCTCCAAATACTCCTGTATAAATGAGAATAACGTCTATCAGTGCTGCTGCTGGTAGTATGAGCAAATATGCCTGTTTCACTTTGCCTTTGAAAAGCGGTATAAGGAAGGCTCCAAGGATGAGTATAAGTCCTGGATGCAACCACCCCATCATTATAATCTCCCCCCTCTCTTCTCATAATAATCCTCTTCTCGGGGAAGCCAAAGACGCAATCCTTTGGCTGCATAAATAAGAAAGACGCATGCACTGAAGCCATATATCCCGTAAAATGCGGTTAGCTCTTCCCATCGGAACTCGATCGGCCATTGAATTAATAAGCCCGCTACAACTGTAACAATAATAACAAAACCATAAATTGCGAGGAATAAATCCCCCTGTGGATGACGTGGTTCCTTAGCTCCAAAATTGAGAAGAACGTATCCAACAAATCCCGATATGGCGAGAACTGATAGTAATATTATTTCCACTGTTGTCATCTCTATCACACCGCCCCTATAGCTACTGAAAGCACAAATGCAATATATATCAGGCTTACTACTAGCAAGACCCACCCAAGTATTTCAGAGGTAGGGCCATAATAGGTATGCCAAAAGAACTCTCCCCTTTCCCGCGTTTTCATTTCTTCATTAATATCCTCCATTAGATTCCTCCTGAAATACTATATTTATTCCCATTAATTATCAATTATTACTTTACTTTTATCAGCCAGACATCCTCCTTGCCTGCACCGTAAGACTCTGCGACACCTATTATGATATAACCCCCGTCTTGTGTCTCTTGCACAAAATTGCCCCAATCGTTGCCTAAGCCACCAAAGGTCACATCCCACTCCCTGTCTCCCTTTGAGTCTGTCTTTATCAGCCATACACGCCCTAGGTAAGTAGAAGGCAAGAGCTGGAAATAACTTCTTTTAATGCTAGTAGATGTCGAGTTGTAGCCTGTGATGATATAGCCCTCATCTTTGGTCTGCTGGACACAGGTACCCGCATTATAGCCGGTTCCACCGAAGGTTTTGTCCCACTCTTTGTCTCCCTTAGAATCAGTTTTTATTAGCCAGACATTTTCCTTTCCAGCACCAGGAGACGTCACTCCTGTAATGATATATCCGCCGTCTTTCGTTTCCTGAACCGAGAAACCTATATCTTTATTGGGCCCGCCGAAGGTCTTGAACCACTCCCAATTACCCTTCGAATCGATCTTTATTAGAAAGACGTCCTCTTTGTTTTCACCTGAAGATGTGTAGCCTGTAATGATATAACCGTCATCTTTGGTTTGCTGGACTGAGGCCGCCTCTGAATTTGCCCTGCCTAATGATACGTCCCACTCCTTATTTCCCTTCGGATCGGTCTTTATTAGCCAGACCTTTCTTCCATCGGAAACTGATGTATAGCCTGCGATGATGTAACCACCGTCCCTAGTCTGCTGTACGGAGAAGCCCAGATCTTCGCCTGTCCCTTCGAAGGTTCTATCCCACTCCATGA